>JANOKV010000001.1:0-1565 GCA_031419415.1 Hyphomicrobiales bacterium
ACGATGCCCAACGTTCCGCCGGCCTCGAGGTCGAACGAGACCCCGTCGACGGCGCGCACGACGCCATCGCTGGTGAAGAAATGTGTGGCCAGATCTCGAACCCGCAGCAAGCTCACATGCGCCTCGCCAGTCGGGGATCGAGCCGGTCGCGCAAGCCGTCGCCTAGCATATTGACGGCAAGGACGGTCAGGGCGAGAAACGCACCCGGGATCAGGATGGCCCACGGTGCAATCTGGAAGAAGTCGCGGCTCTGGGCGATGATGTTGCCCCAACTCGGGATCTCGGGCGGCACGCCAGCACCCAGAAACGACAGTCCCGCTTCGATCAGCATGGCGGATGCACAGACATAGGTCGCTTGAACGATGAGCGGCGCCATGGTGTTGGGCAGGATGTGCCGCGCCAGAAGCTTGGGGGTGCGCGTTCCGCCCGCGATCGCGCTTTCGATGTAGGGCTGCGATTTGATCGCGAGAACGACGGCCCGCACGACGCGAACAATTCGCGGCACTTCGGGAATGATGATGGCTGTAATGACGATGCCGATTCCTGGGCGCGACAGTGTGATGAGGGCGATGGCGAGCAGGATCGATGGGATCGCCATCAGGCCATCCATGACGCGCATGATGATGGCGTCAACGAGCTTGAAATACCCACACAACAGGCCGAGAACCAGCCCGATGAAGCTCGAGATGAGCGCCACGCTGAGACCAACCACCAACGATACGCGTGCGCCATGTAGCGTGCGCGCGAACACGTCTCGTCCGTAACGGTCGGTCCCGAACCAGAAATTTTCCGACGGCGGGCGCAACCGATTGGCCGGCGTCTGCTTGAAGGGATCAGCGCTGATCCATGGCGCCAGGACGGCAAGCGCCACCAGGGTCAGCAAAAGCGCACCGCCGATGACGATCGTGGGATTGCGCCGCGTGAAGCGCAGGAACTGGCGCGCCGTGCCCATTGGAGCGGCGGGTCGGACATCCTCGATTGTCGCTGTGAGGGTCACGGGCTCAATACCTGATGCGTGGATCGAGGAAGACGTAGGAGATATCGATCAGCAGGTTGACCAGAACTTTGACGCCCGCGAAGACGATGATCAGGCCTTGTACGATCGGGTAGTCGCGCTTCAAGACGGCATCGACCGTCAAGCGGCCCAGGCCTGGTATGTTGAACACGGTCTCGGTGATGACGACGCCGGAAATCAGCAGCGCGATGCCGATGCCGATGACCGTGACGATCGGCACCGAGGCATTTTTCAGCGCGTGCAGGAGAAGGACGCGATTAGTGGTCAAGCCTTTCGAGTTCGCTGTGCGGATGTAGTCCTGCGACAGCACCTCGAGCATCGAGGCGCGGGTAATGCGCGCAATCAACGCCATGTAGGTGATGCCGAGCGCCAGCGACGGCAGGACGAGCCGCTCTGCCCAGGGGCCGATGCCCTGCGATAGGGGCACATATCCCTGTACCGGCAGCCAGCCGAGCTGCATCGCAAAAACGTAGATCAACACATAGCCGACGAGGAACACCGGCATGGCGAACCCCATGACGGAAAACAGCATGACGAGGCGATCAGTCAG
>JANOKV010000002.1:0-5969 GCA_031419415.1 Hyphomicrobiales bacterium
CATGTGCGGGCCATCGGCGGACCGTAAAGGGCGGCATTAACGATTGACTCATAGTGTTGCCGACACGCTACGACACAGTGCCCCAATCGCCTCTTTTGAGCCACAAAGTCCGCCCAAAGTTTTTGCGTTCGACATGCGCAGGACTTCCCGGGCGGTGGGGGCCGACCGAGGATGCGCGTGGCACTGCGGCACGAACAAAAAAATGAATGCGACCGAGTGGGACAGTCGAAGCTGCTAGCGGCGTTATCGCGCGCGGGCAGGGCGTTGTGGTGTCCGAATGCGACAGGTTCGGCGCCAGAGTGATGCGCGGATGTAGGCAGACCAGGTCGTCACCGCCGTAACAGGCAAAGGTGAGGCACGCTGGCAGAAAGGTTGACGTTGAGTGCTTTGCGGACATTAGGGTTCGTCCGGGTCGTAGCCGCGGGTTTGATGGCTGGCATCGTGTTCGCCGCCGCATCCAGCGCACAAGCGGCCCGCAACTGCGAGGTGAAGTTCGTCTCACTCGAGGCGGCTGTCGAGCAGGGCATCGGCGCCTACAAGGCCGGCTTCTACAGCATTGCGCTCCCCGCGCTGACGTGCGCCAGCCAAGGCGGGTCGTTCCTGGGCCAGTATTATTTGGCCCGCGCTTACGCCGACCATTCCAGCACGTTCACCGATCATCGCCAAGCCTACGAGCTGTTTCGCGGCATTGTCGAAGAGCACGCCGCCACGATCGATGTAGACGATGACAGTCGTGCGCCCTACGTGGGCCGCGCGTTGACGGCCTATGCGGGCTATTGGCTGCGTGGACTGCCCGAAATCGGCCTACAGGCCAACCCCACCCAAGCCGCTTTCTTTCTGCAGCAAGCCGCCACGTTCTTTCGCAATTCCGACGCCCAGTTCGAATTGGCCAAGCTGCACCTCACGGGTGAAGGCGTGCGCCAGGATCACAAGCGCGCGCTGAATTGGCTGGCGGTGCTGACGCAAGAAGGCCATGCGGGCGCGCAAGCGTTTCTTGCCGAGCTGCTGTGGCGCGGCAAGATCGTGCCGAAGGACGAGCACAGAGCGCTGGCGCTGATCACGGTCGCGGTGGAAAACGCCCCTGCCCATGAGCGCATTTGGATCGAGACCATCTACCAGAGCATCTTCTGCGGCGCCTCCACCGATACGCGCCAGCAGACGGGAGCGATGGTCGAGTCGTTTCGCCAACAGTTCGCGCCACGACGCGAAGCAGCGCCGGTCGAAAACAGCGACAGCTTCGACCGAGGCCCCAGCCGGACATGCGTGGGTGGTGAGCCGGTCAAGATCCCGCAGCGCGACAGCCGCGTGACGCCGGGTTCGACGACATCCAATTCACCCGTCCCACAGAGCGGGATCATGGGCGTGCGCGGCCAGCCCCGGCCGTGATCTACGCCGTTCCTTTGCAAGGCATTCCCGTGCGCCCGTAACCGCGCCGGATCACCGATTTCCTTGCAGCGGAGGCCGCGTCCGATCAGGATGACATGTCGACACATTCGGCACTGCGGGGCAAGGTGATGTCTTTCTGGAAATCTCTGTTTGGCGGCGGACGCTCAGGTTCCACCGCCGCGACGCACACCGTCGACCACAATGGCTACAGGATCGAGGCGGCTCCGTATCCAGAGGCCGGCCAGTTTCAGGTCGCTGGCACGATCACCAAAACAGTCGACGGCGCTGTGAAATCGCACCGGTTCGTGCGTGCGGATCGTTTCGCGACGCAAACCGAAGCCGCTGAATTTGCGATCCTGAAAGGCCGCCAGATCATCGATCAGCAAGGGGATCGTCTGTTCGGCTGAGCGGGCAGACTTTCGCAGCCGTGTTGCGAACGCCGTCGCGTCCAACATAATAAAGGATGGCATCGGTGCGATGCCATCCCATGAAATTTGCAGGCCACGGTCTGAGCGACCGTAATGCGCCAGCGATCAATCACAATCGTCGTGGACGTTCGTGTAGCCGTGACCCGTGTGCGACCGTCCATAGCCATAGGCGCGGTAGCTGGGATGTGCGGTGTAGCCAAAGCCCACCGAGACGGTCGGCCGATAGCCATATCCATGCGAGCCGTATCCATAGGATGGCGCGTAGCCGTACCCGACGGGGGCGTAGCCGTACCCTGAAGGTGCGTAGCCGTAAGAGTACCCACCAGAATAACCGGATCTATAGCCCGACGTCAGATATCCAGACGATCCATAACCGTACGAAATAGGCCGATAGCCGCTGTTGCTGCGGTATCCGTAATTGCCGTGATCACGATAGCCGTAGGCGCGATCACGCCGCCCATAATTGCGGTTCCAATCGCTGTTCACAGAACCGCGATTCCACCGGCCGTTGTCGACGCCACTACGGCCTTCACCGCGCGATCGAAAGCCACTTTGGTCGCGATATCCGTAGTTGCCAACCGCGCTCGAGCCGCGATCGTTCATCTGCGCGAAGGCCTCGCTGGCGGGCAGAGCCGCTGCCAACGGCACAGCGGTCGCCGCCGCGATGATCAAAGCCGAAAAGATACGCATGTCGGTCACTCCACTTGTTTCAAGGCTTGGGGATCGAACGTCCTGGAGACCCTACAGTTCCCTGACAAACGCATGCGCCACGGAACCTCGGCGCACGGCCTGTGTTGTGGTCAATCGCAGCCGGCAAGAGCGGGGTGTTGTCCGTGAGCGTCATCGTTGCCCAGAAACAGTTTCTCTTCGAACTGATCGGTGGATTTGGCGTGGCCATGCTCGTCAAGTTGCGAGCGGGGGATGCACCCCTCATTCACCCTGTCCTGATCGCATCGCTGAATAGCGACGGCCGCGCCGTCGTCGCCATGAGCCAAAAAGCCTCGCACGTGGATGCCTTCGACGTCGACCCCGAGGTTCAATTGACATTCCAGAGCCCCAACCAATTCGCCTGGATGCGCGGGACGGCGACCGTCGAGCGATCGCGCGACGAGATCGAGCGCACTTGGCGACCCGACTGGATCGACTGGTTCCCAAAAGGGCCCATGGACTCCTCGCTGTGCCTTCTGATCGTCCAGGTTGCCGAAGGCGAGTATTGGGATCGCCGCGTTGTCGGTGGGCTCGAGCAGGTCCTGGAAAGCGCCAAGGCGTATTTGGTCGGCTCAACGCAGACCGACTATCCACCTCACGGAAAAGTGAAGTTGTCCAACCCCCGCGCGCGACCGCCCGAATCGAGCCGCCGGGCGCCGACCAAGCCCGCCCAATCGAGCGGGAAAACGACAGCCGGCCAATCCGCGGACCCCCAGCCCTCCAGTGGCGCTGAACACACGTCGCCTCGCGAGGCTGATCAGACGTGAAACCGCGAGGAACCAATCATTCCGACCAGCATTCATTTACCAATCGCAGCACCAAGGAGTAGAGCGATGTCACAACTCTTCGCACAAGGTGATGTACTTTTTGAACGCGTTCTGGATGTAGAGCCCTCGGGAGCCATCGTGACGGCCGAGCAGGGTCGCGGTCATATCCTGGCCGAAGGTGAAGCCACCGGCCATTTCCATGCCATCCGCAACCATATCGCGTTTTTCCGCGATGACGGACTGGCCCGCGACATCCCTTCCAATCTCTACATCGGCCATGTTCGGGTCGGATCGGAGCCCGCGCGAATCGATCACGACGAGCATTCGACGGTCATGCTGGGCGAGGGCACCTACCGCGTTCGCCGGCAGCGTGAACTCGATCCGTCCGAGGTGCGCGTTGTTTCCGACTAGGCTCACAGAGCTGACATCGCAACAGCTCTCTCGGATTTCGGGTTACGTGGCAGACCGGTCGCGGATCAATTCTACCGCGGCCGATCGGCTGCTCGCCGAGAAAGCCGTTGTCGATGTCTACGCGGCCGGGGGGCTGGCGCCACCGGAGCGTATCGAATGGGCGGCGAGCCCGATTGAGCTGGCGAGGGACTGGTTGGCGAGGGGAGGCCGCAGGCGCGCTGGTCCCAACGTGCGCGATAAGTTCACGGGCCTCATCGACGCGGCCCGCAATCGCGTTTTCAACGCCGCCGTCGCAGCCATCTGGGACACCGCCGAGCGTGGCACTGCGAACCCGCGCGCCAACACGACGAGCCTGGGCGTGCGCAACGCGGTGGTGGGCAACGTCGACCGCGTCAAAATCGGCTGGCGGTTCGATGCGCAATCCCTGTTTGGTCGCGGCGAACGGCGGGCGGCATTTCGCGACTGCAGTTGGTCGCTGATCGACGCCCTCGATCATCATCTGCCCGCCTATCGGTATCTGGGCGATGCTGCGGGGCTCGCGCGCGATACGCGCCACGTCGAAGCGTTATGGACGCTGTCGGCGACCACCGGTTGGATCATTCCCCACGCGCGGATCTGCTGGCTCAGTGATCTGCCGGTCCAGATCGCAACCGACCCCACGGGCCGGCTGCACAATGGTATCGGAGCAGCATTGAAATATGCCGACGGGGCGTCGGTCTATGCATGGAAGGGCATCGCGGTTCCCGATTGGATCATCGAACGGCGCGATCTCCTCACGGTTCGCGCCATCGATCGGCAGACCAACCCGTGGGTCAGACGCTGCATGGTGGAGGTTCTGACCCCGGAGCGATACATTGCCATGGGCGGCGCAACGTGCGTCAATCGCGATGCGACGGGAAAGCTCTGGCGTCGCCAGTGGTGGGGACCGGGCGACGACACATGGGTCGCGGTCGAAGTGATCAATGGCTCGCCTGAACCCGATGGCACGTTCAAGCGCTATTATCTGCAAGTGCCGCCGACCGTGCGCACGGCGCGCGAGGCCGTTGCGTGGACCTATGGACTGACCGACTCACAATACGCCAATCTCGTCACGCGCACCTGAACCGCACGCGTGCGCGTGATGCGCACCCGCAGCGCCGATGGTGCGTGCAACGACCGACGAGGCACGAGAATGGCATCCGCCGCCGATGACACAGCTGCCGCCACCGGCGACGGATCGATGCGCGCGCCCGTGGTGTGGCTCGTGGGGAAAGTCCAATCGGGCAAAACGTCCGTCATCCGCGCGCTGACTGGAGCCGCCGACGCCGAAATCGGCGATGGATTTCGCGCCTGCACCCGCAGTTCCGTGATTTTCGATTTCCCCGCCACCGCGCCCGTCATTCGCTTCCTCGATACGCGGGGCCTGGGCGAAGCGGGCTACGACCCAGCCGAGGACATCGCGTTCTGCGAGACGCGATCCCACCTCGTGCTCGCCACGATGCGCGCCATGGATGTGCAGCAGGACATGGTGATGGCGACCCTTACCGAAACCCGGCGGCGCCATCCCACCTGGCCCATCGTGATCGCGCAGACCACGCTGCACGAAGGCTACGCCGGCCGCGGGCATACGCTGCCCTATCCGTTCGACGAGAATGGCATTGCATCGGATGCGGGTGGACTGGCGCGCAGCCTGCGCACGCAGCGCGCGATGTTCGCCAAACTGCCCGGATCAGGCGCCATTCGCTTCGTGCCCATCGATTTCACGCGCGCCGGTGACGGGCTCGAGCCTGCCGATTACGGGTTGGCCGAGCTGAAACGCGCGCTGTCGGAAGCCGCCCCCCTCGCGCTGGCGGCGGCGTTGGCCGACGAGCATTTGCGGTCGGGCGATGGCCGCGCGCGGACCGCGCACGCGAGCATTTTGCGTTATGCGCTGGCGGCGGCAGCCATCGATCTGGTGCCTGTCGCGGGCCTCGTCGCCGTTCCGGGCGTGCAAGCCAAGATGTTGCACACCATTTCCCAGCTCTACAGCGTCGAATGGAACCGGCGCGTGGCGGCCGAGTTCGCAGCCGCCTTGGGAACGGGAACGGTGGTCAGCACGCTCGGCGGTTTCGGCCTGCGCCAACTCGCCAAGCTGATCCCGGTTTACGGACAAACCGTGGGCGCGGCGGCGGCATCGGCCGCGAGCTTTGCCGCGACCTACGCCTTGGGCAAAGCCGCCGTCTACTATCTCAGCCGCCGCCATCTGGGCGGCGCCGCCGCCCAAGGCGTAACCGCCACCTACAAACACGCC
>JANOKV010000003.1:0-6339 GCA_031419415.1 Hyphomicrobiales bacterium
ATGACCACGCCCTCGAGCAGCAACTTGCGCTCGGTGACTTGCTGGGCGATTTCCACCAGCGCCGTATAGGCGAACGCGCCGACGATGGCGCCCGCGAGTGAGCCGATGCCGCCGAGCAGAATGAACAACAGCGCTTCGGCCGATTTGTGCCAGGAGACGAGTTCGGGGTTCACGAAGCCCGAATGCAGGCTCCACATGTGGCCGGCCGCACCGGCAAGCACACCCGCGATGACGAACGCTGCGAGCTTGTAGCGATAGGTGTCATAGCCCAAGGCGCGCATGCGATGTTCGTTGACGCGAATGCCCTCCAGCACGCGCCCGAACAACGAGCGCAGCAAAAACGCCAGCGCCACATAGGTCACGACGAGCTGGACCAGCGCCACGTAGTAGGCTGGCCACGCGCGCCGGCTGCGCGGCAGGCCTGCGGGATCGAATGTCGCGCCAAACAGCGTCAGCAGAGGTTTGGCGAGATAGGCGCCATCCGTTCCACCACCGAGCTTGGTGTCGTGAAAGACGAAGAAAATCATCTGGCCGAAGGCCAGCGTCACCATCAGAAAGAAGAAGCCCTTGGCCCGCAACGACAGCGCGCCGACGACGAGGGAGACTGCGCCGGCCGCAACCATAGCGAGCGGCAACGTCAGCCAGATCGGTTGCGCTGACCCTTCCGGCGAGACGAGATAGACGGTGTAGGCGGCGAGCCCATAAAACGCGCCATGACCCAAACTGACGAGGCCCGTGGCCCCGACGAGCACGTGCAGGCTCAACGCCAACATGGCGCCGATCATCGCCGTCGTGACGAGGCCGACATAATAGGGCGCGACCCCGAACGGGAGGGCGGCGAGGGCCATCACGCCTACGATCAGGCCGGCCACGCCGAGCCGACTCTGCGGCAGCATCCGGGTGCGCGCGCTCATGCGGGTCGCCCGAAGAGGCCTGTCGGGCGCCACAACAGCACGACGATCATCAGCGCATAAATCGACATGGACGCGAGCGCTGACACGACATTGCCGAGCATGGAGCCTTGGAAGGCGGGGCCATAGGCTTTGCCTAGCGTGTCGATGAGGCCGATCAGGAGCGCTGCCCAGAACGCACCCGAGACGGAGCCCAGCCCCCCGATCACAACGACGACGAACGAGATGATCAGCAGACCGTCTCCCATGTTCGGATAGACGGATGTCAGGGGGGCGGCCAACGCACCCGCGACCGTGGCCAACGCCGTGCCGACGGCGAAGACGGTCATGTGGATGCGGCGAGCGTCGAGGCCCAGAATATCGACCATCTCGGGTTTTTCGGCAGCCGCCCGGATGATCGCGCCCATCCGCGTGCGCTCGATCCACCAAAACAACACGGCAGCGAGCACGAGACAAACGCCGATGACCGCGAACCGATAGGCCGAATAGCTGAAGCCGCTGGTGATTGGGATCGAGAAGTCGAGCAGGGCTGGGATAGGTACGGCATGGAAGTCGTTGCCGATCAGCATCGACCGCCCTTCCTCGAAAATGAGGATCAGGGCGAACGTGAGCAAGACCTGGTCGAGATGTTCACGCGCGTAGAAAAAACGGAAGAGGCTCCGTTCCAGCAGAGCGCCGAGCGCCAGACCGCCGACGAGCGCGACCGGTAACGCCAGCCACAACGACCCCGACAGCTTGGCGACGACGAACGCCGTGTAGGCCCCGATCATGAATAGCGAACCATGCGCCAGATTGATGATGCGCAGGACGCCGAACACCAGCGTCAGCCCGCTCGCGATGAGGAACAATAGCAGCCCGTATTGCAGGCCGTTCAACAGTTGGGCGAGGAGAGAGGACATGGGGTTCAGGAAGCAGGATTTAGGGAGAAGGGAGGAGGGAGCAGAAAGGACGCGCACTTTCCAGTGCTGGCTCGCCGCGGCCCCAGTCCCTACTCCCTATTCCCCACGACCACCTTCCGGCAATCCATTTCTCACGATGCGACCCCCCGAGAACCCGGGCGATCGAGGTCTCCTCGTCATCCCCCAAGCATGAGCCCGGCAGGTCGCCGTCGCACCGAAGGTGCGCGCCTCACTTGCCCCCACGCGATCCCGGCTCTCGCATGCGCTCGGCCCGGAAACAGAGAGGTGGAGGTCATGCTCGAGCTGGAGCAAAGCTGCCGCTCCGCTGACAGGCGCCGTTTCGCCGTCCCACGGGCGAGACGTCCAGCACACCGATGAATCGAATGACTTTGGTCGCAGACCTGTTTCCCCCAACGAGCCGTGAGAACCTGTTGACAACAATGCCAGACTTGCCCGATCGACCGCTTACCTCGTATGGATCGGGGGAATCATTGGTGTAGGATCATCTCGAAGACTGCCCATCGAGTGATCGAAACGTCGAGGACTTGGACCCATGACCACAGAAGCCGGCGCTGCCGCAATTCCGACCGGCACCCTGATGACAGGCAAACGTGGACTCGTCATGGGCGTGGCCAACAACCGGTCCATTGCCTGGGGGATCGCCCAGGCCTGCGCCGCCCAAGGGGCCGAAGTCGCCTTCACCTACCAGGGTGATGCCTTGCGCAAGCGCGTGGAGCCACTGGCGGCGAGCGTGGGGTCGCGCTTGGTGCTGCCCTGCGATGTCACCGATCCAACCTCGATGGATGCCGTCTTCGCAACGCTGGCGAAGGAATGGGGACGCCTCGATTTTCTGGTTCACGCCATCGCTTTCTCCGACAAAGCCGAACTCGACGGACGCTACGTCGACACCAGCGAGAAGAACTTCACCCAAACGATGCTGATCTCCTGCTTCTCCTTCACAGCGCTGGCGCAGCGGGCCGAAAAGCTCATGACCGACGGCGGCGCGATGCTGACGCTGACCTATTACGGCGCCGAAAAGGTCATGCCCCACTATAACGTCATGGGTGTCGCCAAGGCGGCGCTGGAGGCGAGCGTGCGCTATCTGGCAGCCGACCTGGGCAAGCAGAACATCCGCGTCAACGCCATCTCCGCCGGTCCGATCAAGACGCTGGCTGCCTCAGGGATTGCCGACTTCCGCTACATTCTGAAATGGAACGAGTACAATTCCGCCCTGCGGCGCACCGTGACGATCGAGGAGGTCGGAGGCTCGGGGCTCTATCTGCTGTCGGATTTGGGGCGTGCTGTGACTGGCGAAGTCCATCACGTCGATGCCGGCTATCACGTACAGGGGATGAAGAACGAGGAAGCTCCCGATATTTCCGTAGCAAAAGGCGACTGAGCCGGTGCGGCCCGCCGATCACGCCCACGGAAGACGGCCCGCCGCGCGCCGTGCGGGAGTTGTCCCGTGACGCTCAAATCCCGCATCCCGGTGATCGACGACGGCGAACTCGTCGAAACCTTCATGCGCGCTTCGGGTCCGGGCGGACAGAACGTCAACAAAGTTTCGACCGCCGTGGAGTTGCGGTTCGACGTGCGCAACAGCCCCACGTTGCCCGAGCCGGTGCGCGTGCGCCTCGCGCGGGCGGCCGGCCGGCGGCTGACCAAGGACGGCATCCTGGTCATTCGCTCCGACACGTTTCGCACCCAGGAGCTGAACCGGGCCGATGCGCGGGCAAAACTCGCCGAACTGATCGAGGCGGTCTGGCACCCACCCAAGCCGCGCGTCAAAACGAAACCGACGCGGGCCTCGCGCGAACGCCGCCACGAAGCCAAGAAGCACCGCGGCGAGGTCAAACGCGGCCGCGGCCGCCCCGGCGACGACTGATCCGCCAACGCGCCCGATCGTTCAGCCGGCGGCTTGCAGAATGCGCGCCGCGGCGTCCACGTAGATCTGCGCGCCCAGCATCAGATCGGCGTCCGACGTATTCTCGGTCCAGTGATGACTGATGCCGCCGATCGAGGGCACGAACATCATCGCCGACGGCATGTGGCCCGCGAGGATCTGCGCGTCGTGGCCCGCCCCTGACGGCAGGCGGGTCTGTTTGCCCGGCGCCCGCGCCTCTGCGGCCGCTTCGATCGCTGCCTGAAAGGTCGGGGCCATCGCTGCCGGCGTCGTCTGCCGCAGAACCTCCACCTCGACATGGACCGGACCGGCTCGGTTGGCCTCCGCCACCAGTCGGCGCAATACGGCGTCGAGGCGCGTGTGCACGGCGCGGTCCGTGTCGCGCATCTGGAAAAGCATCACGGCACGCCCCGGAATGATGCTCGGCGCACCCGGATCGAAGGCGATGTTGCCCGTCGTCCAAACAGTTTTCGGGCCGCAGTGCGCGGCGAAGCCGTCGTTCAACGCCACCGCCATTTTTGCAGCGGCGAGGCCCGCATCGCGCCGAATGGCCATGCGCGTCGTGCCGGCGTGGTTTTGTGCTCCGCTGAACACCACCTGATATTGCGTGATGCCGACAATGCTGGTGACCACGCCAATCTTGAGGTCGTGCGCCTCGAGCCAATCGCCTTGCTCGATATGCGCCTCGAAAAATCCGACGTACCGCTTCGGGTCCAACACCTCGCGCGCCCGGCCCGCATAGCCCGCCGCCATCAAGGCCTCGCGCATCGGCAACCCCGTCGTACGGTCACGCGCGGCATCGATTTCGGCGTCCGTCACCTCCCCCATCGCAGACCGTGAACCCAGGAACGAACCGAAGTGCCCTTCCTCGTCGCACCACGCGGCCGCATCGACCCCGCGCCCCGCGAACGCAGGGTCCGCCGCGATCGCGCGCGCCGCCTCCAGTGCATAGATCACGCCCAGCGGACCATCGAGCCACCCGGAATAATTCTGGCTTTCCAGATGTGACCCCGCCAGCAGGCGCGGACCCGCCCCCGGCGCGAAGCCCAACAGATTGCTGATGCCGTCGATCACCGTGCGGTGGCCGATCTCGGCGAGTTCGGCGCGCACGTAGTCGATCGACGCGAGATGGGGCGGCGACAGCGCCGGCTTGTGCACGCCCGTTTCATAGGCGCCGATGGAACGCAGGTGAGTCAAATCGCGCAGGACGCGTGCGGCGTCGCAAGTGGGCATGAGCTCAGCCCTTCTGTTTCAGGCTGGCGAAGTCGGCCGAATATTCCGCACCGCAGAACGTGCCGCCCTGGTAGTGCTCGCTCGGCGGATCGCCCGTTGGGGGTTCATTGGCGAGCACGCGCGCGGCATGCACCTCGGAATTGTCCTCGGGTTTATAGCCCAGAGACACGGCATGACTGTTGTCGTACCAAGACCGCGCATTGTCCGAGACGCCATACATGACCTCGTAAACGAGGCTCGGCCGCTCGAGGCCGATGCGGATGAGTTTCACGAGATCGCGTGGCGAGACCATGATCGACAGTCGGCGCTTGTCGATCGGCTCTTCGTTGACGTTGCCGATGCGCAGGCTGGTGACGCCAATGCCGTGCTTGTAGGCGTAGAGCGCGCCGATCCCTTCGCCGAAGAGCTTGGACACGCCATAGCGGCTGTCGGGCCGCGGGATGACGGTCGTGGGAATCGTCGTCGTGCGCGGATAAAAACCCACCGCATGGTTCGACGAAGCAAAGATCACCCGCTTGACGCCCTGTTTGCGAGCCGCCTCGAAGAGATTGTAGCAGCCCACAATATTAGCCTCGAGGATCGCCTCCCACGGCGCCTCGCCCGATTGGCCGCCCAGGTGGATGATGCCCTCGACACCCACGCAGGCTTTCTCGATTTCCGCAGGCTTGGCCACATCCGCCCGAATGAAGGTCTCGCCGGCCGCGAGGTTCTTGGGCTCGCGCAGGTCGGACAAAACGAGATCGGGATAGATCGGCGGCAACAGCCGGCGCAGATGCGTCCCAATCCCGCCCGCAGCGCCCGTCAGCAATACGCGTTTCATGTCACGTCTCCTCCCCCAGTGCGCCGCGAGGATCCCGGCGATCGATCTTCGTGCCCGGATCGTAAGCGCCCCCCTCGCCGCCGCCAAGGCCTGCTCGAGGCCAACCACCGAGTGGTAACCGATTCATGAATTCTCCCAAGCCGCCGTCCCCCGGCGGCTTATAAACCATTTCGAAACGCCGAGATCGTAGTTTCTAATGGCTCGAGCGCATGGCAGGCGCCCGAGGAAACCGCCAAAGAGCTGGGGTCAGATGGCGTTCTTGAAAATGCGTTTGGCCCGCTGCCGGCTTCTGCCCGGTGAGCAGTTGATGGCCAGTGTCATCGCCCTATTCATCGCCATCTTTCTGATGCTGGCGACCCTTCGGCGCCATCCCGTCGATTGGCGTGGGTATGGCGCCGCTTATTCTATCTGCCTGCTTCTCATTACCATTGGCCTGCTATGCCGAATGTCGGGCCGTCGAGAAATGGCCTCGACAGTAATTGCTCACCCCTCGCAGCCGCCGATCAAGCGGAAGCGGCGCTGGTTGGTGCGGCCAGAGCGTCTCGGATGGCGTCGAGCGGGCTCCGGCCGTTG
>JANOKV010000004.1:0-1919 GCA_031419415.1 Hyphomicrobiales bacterium
CCTGGACGGGCGAGCGCGGCATCAAAAATTACAACGTCGGCAAGAAAGACGTGACCTGCGAGCTGTTCTTGGACTTCGGCGTGTTCGACGAGCACACCTGCAAGGCCGCCGCCACCGTCTGCTGGCCCGATGGCCAGAAAGCCATCCAAACCACGGCTCCCGCAGACGGGGCTGCACCCAAGCCCGCCAAGAAGATAACATCCCAAAACGGCGCCAACTCGACCGCCACGGGATCAGTGACGTCTCGCCCGGCCGCGAAGGCGAATTGAAAGCGGCCCGACCGGCGCGACACGGCCGCCATGCGCTTTCGCACGAGTGCGTAGCCGTGCCTAAAGAGAATCCGCCGACGGCCGTGCCTCTTGGCCTATGGCCCCATGCGGACCGACGTGACGCCACCTCTCCAATGGTTTTCCGGGGTCGCCCCCGTGCCGCAGCCATCCGGGACCGTCCACATATCAAGATGCCCCCCTTCGCTCCGCGAATATCGGCGCGGGTCACCCGGGCGCGCTTTCGACGCCAAGGTGGGTCGAACCCAGCGCGACCCACCATTTTCCGGCCCACCCGTGGACGTTGGGTCGCGCAACGCTCGACGTCCTTTCGCTCCTGCAACCGCAGTCCCCTACGCCGCGTTGTCAGGCGCGCGCCCGCGGGGTATGAGCGCGCTGAATGGGAGCCGGAAAGGACGCGAGGGGATCAATGTCGGCGCCGGTGATCGACAAGTTTTTCGTCTGCATCGGCGCGCAAAAGTCGGGAACGACGTGGCTTGCGCGCATGCTGGCCGATCATCCGGAGCTTTTCCTGACGCCGGTCAAGGAAATCCATTACTTCGACCATGTCGCCGGCATCACCCAGCACTTGAACAACAAGAAGCGGCGGTCGCGCCGGCGCAAATATCATCAGCGCCTGTTGACGCAGTGGCATCGCTTCGGCGAGCACCGCCGCCAGTGGGCCTGGTATGGCGACTACATGGCGAGCCCCATCGACGATGCTTGGTATCGCGGCCTCTTCATGCATCGAGGCGTCAAGCCGTTCGCGGGGGAAGTCACGCCCGAATACGCCATTCTCGGCCAGCCGGGCATGCAGCACATCAAGCGACTGGCGCCGGACGCCCGGGTGCTCTTCATCATGCGCAACCCGATCGCGCGAGCCTGGAGCCAGGTGCTGCATCAATGCCGCGCCCGACAGCTCGACGCTAATCGGCAATCGACGGAAGCGATCGTCAGCATGCTGGCTGAACCGCACTTCGCCCGGTTCGGCGACTACGCGGCGACGCTCGACGATATGGCGGCGGTGTTTCGCCCCGACCAGACATTGTCGCTCTTCTACGAGGACATGCACGGCGACCGGCTCGAAGCTTTGCGGCGCGTGTGCACCTTCATCGGCATCGGGTTCAACGCGGCGTGGTTCGGCGAACTCGGGCGACGGTTCAACACCAGCCAGGAGGCGGCCTTACCCGAGGCGGTGCGCGCCCATATGCGGGAACTCTACCGCCCCCAAGTGGACGCTGTGCGTCGCCGTCTGGGCCACATCCCAAGTGCGTGGGAACGCGAGTTCGCAGTCGACCCCCAGGCCACACTCGAGGCTGCCAAGAGCAAACCGCGCTGACCAACGTCGAACCATCTAGCCGAGCCGGTCGACAGCGCATCACCCTCACGCCCTGGTATGGTCCTGATTGGGCCAAAAGAGCGCCATCTCAACCGATTAATGAGTCGTCCAAGGCCGGCTGCATCCGTCTCGGCGCGGCGCTACCGGCCGTGGAGGGTCCTCGGTGTGTTCGCCATGTGCGGGCCATCGGCGGACCGTAAAGGGCGGCATTAACGATTGACTCATAGTGTTGCCGACACGCTACGACACAGTGCCCCAATCGCCTCTTTTGAGCCACAAAGTCCGCCCAAAGTTTTTGCGTTCGACATGCGCAG
>JANOKV010000005.1:0-11444 GCA_031419415.1 Hyphomicrobiales bacterium
CCGATATCGCAGGGGCCGGCCCCCGGCACGAACATCGATATGACGAGCAGCGTGAAGGAGGCTGGCAGCAGCCAGAACGAGATGTTGTTCATGCGCGGGAACGCCATGTCGGGCGCGCCGATCATCAGTGGCACGAACCAGTTCCCGAAGCCGCCGATCATAGCCGGCAACACCATGAAGAACACCATGATGAGGCCGTGGCCGGTCACGAACACGTTGTAGGCGTGGGAGCTGGCAAAATACTGAATGCCGGGCTCTGAGAGCTCCATGCGCATCATGATCGACAAGAACAGACCCACACACCCCGCCACCATGGCGAAGATGAGGTACATCGTGCCGATGTCCTTGTGGTTGGTCGAGTAGAGCCAGCGACCCATGCTGTAGGCCGAGGGTGTGTGATCGTCGTGGGTGTCGTGCGCCTTGCTGGCCATGCTCAGTCGCCTTCAAAGATCTTCGTCTCTATCTTGTTCGTCGTGGCGTTGCCGTCTCGCGTATCCGCGAGCCAGCGTGCCCTCGTTACTCACCGCGTCGCCGGTACTGTGACGGCTGCGGTCTCTGTGGTCTTGGTCTGTTCGTCGGTAGCGGCGACTTTGCCGCGCGCTTGTTCAATCGCGACCCTTTCGACAATGGCACGGGCCTTGGCGCGATCACGCGCCTTCAAGGCGGTTGCCCATTCTTCGAACACGGCCTGCTTCACGACGCGAACCGCGATCGGCATGAACGCGTGGTCCTTGCCACAGAGTTCGGAGCATTGGCCGTAGTAGACGCCCTCTTTGGTGGCGCGGAACCACGTGGACGTCACGCGGCCGGGGACGGCGTCGACCTTCGAGCCGAACGACGGAATGGTCCAGTTGTGAATGACATCGGTGGCCGTGACGAGGACGTGCACGACCTTGCCCACGGGCACGATGACTTCGTTGTCGACGGCGAGCAGGCGTGGCGAGGGAATGCCGCGCGCAATGCGCGCCGCGCGATCCTTTTCATCCAGCATGACGGATTTGAAGGAGAAACCGCCTTGGTCGGGGTAGGCGTGGTCCCAATTCCACTGGTTGCCGGTCGCCTTGATGGTGAGGTCGGGCGGTGGGAACGAGTATTGCGCAAACAGCAGCCGGAACGAGGGGATTGAGATGATCACCAAAATCACCACCGGAATGATGGTCCAGGCGACTTCGAGGCCAGTGTGATGCGCCGTTCGTGACGGCGTCGGATTGGCTTTCTCGTTGAATTTGACAACGACCGCGACCAGCAGCGCCAGGACGAACAACGTGATCACGATGATGATGACGTTGACGAAATCGTGCAGCCAGTTGATGCGCTCCGAGATCTCGGTGGCGTGGCCCTGCATGCCCATCTGCCAGGGAGAGGATTGGCCATCACCGGCCATCGCCACGGTCGCGCTCATCAGCGCTGCTGCGCTCAACCCTACGGCGCGCGCCATCCAGCCGTGCACAATTTCCGCCATCCGCCCGCTTCCTGCCTTGTCCACGTTTGCCCTGCCCTCGCCACATCCGTCCGAGAATGCCGGCGCTTCCTAGCGCCATCCCGCCACCTCGTCGAGGTGACAAGGTGGCCGTCGATTGCCGATACGCTCGTTCGGGCCCCGGCGCAACGCGAAGCCTCGTTTCGAAGTCGCAACGGTGACCTCGTACGCGACGAGATTAGTGGCGGACATGAGCATGAGCGTTTGCGCTGGCTCAAGCCCATGACGCTGCGGCAAAACGCGCAATTGTGACGTTGCATTCAACCATCGGCCGGTCGGGTTCTCGCTGGACGCGCCAATCGAGTCGCACTTTGGCCCGAATTGTCGGCAAAGCGTGACGGCGCGCGCTGTTTCCAGGCCGCGACCGTTCCCGTCTCATGCCACTCGGCGATGCGTCCTGTATCCCCCGAGACGTCCATCTTCTGCGAGGTCCACCGTGGCGCTCATCGATCGATCGTGTGTCAGGCCTCTTAGAGATGGCATTTGCCGTCTCGTTCTGGCGACACTCCTGGCGCTCATCGCCGGCATGGGTGGAACTGCAATCGCTCAGGACGGCACGGTCAAGGCGCAACATGGCCATTGGCAAGTCGTGTGCAAGCAACCCCCTGGCTCCAAAGCCGAAACGTGCGCCCTTGTGCAGAGTGTGACAGCCGAAGACCGCAACAACGTTGGCCTGACCGTCTATTTCCAGAAGTTTTCCAATGGAACACGGGTTCTGCGCGTTTTTGCCCCGCTGGGGGTTCTGCTTCCACCAGGCCTCGGGCTCAAGATCGACGACAAGGACGTCGGCAACGCGCCGTTCCTGCGCTGCCAGAACTTCGCCTGCTACGCGCAGGTCGTGGCGGAGGACAAACTCGTCGAGCAATTGCGGACGGGCAAAACGGCCGTCTTCATCATTTTCCAATCGGAAGAGGCAGGGATCGGCATTCCGATTTCTCTTGCCGGGTTCGACAAGGGATTGGCCGCATTGAATTGAGGCCGAGGCGTGTCGTCGAGTTGGGTCTTGGGCCTTAATTTGCTGACCTAATTTGCGATTCTCCACGTACAGCGCGCTCCGGTTTTCGCCATCATGTCGATCTATGACTCTCCTGGTCCTGGTAGCGTGCTTACGGGAGTTTACGGCATGCAGCCCGTGAGTTCAGTCGAGTCTCGGCCGCCGCCCGAGAGCCGGGTCGTCCGGCGTCGGCGACGATTGCAAGGGTTCAGGCCGCCGTACCGCCGGCTGGTCTCCGCCCTGACGGCATCGTCCACTGAGATGGAGGATTTGGCCGATAGTTTCCCAGCCCTCCTCTTTGCCCTGGCGACGGGGTACGGCACGGATCGCACGCGCAGGGCGGTCGAGGGCCTGATCGAGCAAGGCGCGCCGCTCAAGACGGCGTGCGTAGCCTTCGGCCTGCCGCTGTGGTTGCGACGCGTGCCGGCCGAGGCGCTGCGCCACCCGCTCCCCCCGATGCCGAAAGATGCCGAATTCGGCGCCACGATGACGGCGCGCCTACCGACTGATCCGAAGGCGTGCGCCCTTTGGCTCGAGCGTGTGTGCCTCGGGTTGCAACTCGTGGGCCGCGACTTCGCGCTGTGGGTGGCCCGCGAGCCGCGCGCGATGCCTCCACTCACCAGCGACGAAGATTTTCAGTGGCTGATGGCGTGGTCGTGGGCCAGCGTGAACGCCACGTCGCCGGGCCACCGGTTGTTGCGCACGGGATGGACCCCGGCTGTCGGCTGGAAAAAAGCACGTGACGATATGGCTGTGTGGAAGAAACGCATCGATCTGGTCGGCGCGCTGGCCGGCGAGGTCCGCGATCCCTGGTTCGATGATGCCGCCGTCCAGGGGCTCCAGATCGTCCACCTTCAATCGGTCCAGGATTTCATTGCCGAAAGCATGGCGATGGACAACTGCCTCGACCAGTATGCGGCCCACCTCGCCTATGGCCGAGTTCGGATTTTCAGCGTTCGTCGCCAAGGCAAACCGATCGCCGATGTCGAGCTGACGCAACGGGCCGACGAAGCAACGATGCCGTGCGTCTCCCAGATTCGCGGCCCGCGCAATCGCCGCGCCCCACCAGCCATTTGGCAGGCGGTTCACGCGTGGCTGGGCGCCCAACCGTTTCGTGCGATCGCCATAGAGCCCACGCCGCTGACGGCCACGCGCGCAGCACTGAAAGCGTTCTGGAAGCCCTATGCACAGGCGCTGACTGCCGAGGGGCTGGCGCAGCGGGTCGGTCTCCCAGGGCGTGAGCAGACCTCCGAGGCGGCGCGCCACGAGAGTGCGCAACCCGCTCGTCCGCTCCAAGACATGCGCCATTCGCGGCGGCCAGCCGTGCGGCTCGAGTTGGCGCAAAGTGAAGGCGACCGGATGTGATCTGGTCGCCCGCACCGTCGTCGTCACTGGGCGGTGGAGATGCGCGTCGGCACGATGCGCTGCACGTTGATCGCTGAACGATCGATCAATTCTCCGACTTGTGGGCTGACCACGTTTTTCCAGTGATCGCTCTCGTAGACAGCCTTGTAGAGCGCTTCGCGCTGGGCCTCGCTTTCGAAGCGGCGGGTCCAGACGTAGACGCTGTCGTCGGTCTCGCCGCGGTAACTGCCGGTGATGACCATACCCTTGGCGACCTGGAAAGGGATGATCTCCTCCTCCATGAACTTCAGCCAAGCGTCCATCTTGCCGGGTTTGATCTTGTATTGACGCAGTTCATAAAAGGCCATGTCGCGCTCCTCTGGTTCATGCGGGTGGGAAGGGTTGCCCCGGGCGAGCCTACGATGAATGGAACGCTGCCGGCAACGAAGACAGGACGGCCAACCTCGGCTTGCGTGAAGCGGCGCTGGCGGTGCACGATCCGGGACGGCTGTCCATCGAGGGGGCTGGCTGACGACTTTTCATCCGCTGCCCCTGTCAGCGGTCAAACCGGAGGATTTCCCATGCGTGTCGGCGTCTTTTATTTCCCGACGGACTACGGTATCGCGCCGGCCGAGTTGGCGCGCGCCCTCGAGGATCGCGGCTTCGAATCCCTGTTCGTGTGCGAACACACCCATATCCCGGTCTCGCGCAAGTCACCGTTCCCCGGCGGCGGGGAGCTGCCCAAGCGATATTCGCACACACACGACCCCTTCGTGGCGCTGTCGTTTGCGGCCGCCGTCACGAAGAAACTGCGATTGGGCACGGGTATCTGTCTGATGGCGCAGCGCGACCCGATCGTGACGGCCAAGGTGATCGCGAGCCTCGACATGCTGTCGGGTGGCCGCTTCGAGTTGGGCGTCGGAGGCGGTTGGAATGTCGACGAGATGGAAAACCACGGCACGCGCTACGAAGACCGCTTCAAGATCGTGCGCGAACGCCTGCTCGCCATGAAGGCGATGTGGACGCAAGAGGAAGCGCAGTTTCACGGCGAGTTCGTCAATTTCGATCCCGTGTGGAGCTATCCCAAGCCGGTGCAGAAGCCCCATCCGCCGATCCTGATGGGTGGCGAGACCGACCATACGCTGCGCCGCGTGGTGGAATATTGTGATGGCTGGTTCCCGCGCGGCGGCCCCGCGTTCGATCCCAAGGAGGCGGTGGGTCGCCTTCGGCAGATGGCGTCGACCGTGCGGCGCGACTTCGCCAGCCTCTCGATCACCGTGTTCCGGGCGCCATCGGACGCGGCCAAACTCGCGTCCTACCGCGATGCGGGCATCGGCCGGGTTCTGCTCGAGGTGCCGGATCTGTCGCGCGACGAAATCTTGAAGCATCTCGATACGATTTCGCCGCTCGCCGCGTGAGGCATCGCTTCGTTGGGTTGCGGCGAGAAAATGCACGCTCTTGCGGTTTTTCACAGACGGAAACGCTGGTTGTCGTCGTTTCCCCGTAGACGACCCTGTGATCACGCCAAATATCGTAGGAGAGTTACATGAGGTTCTTGAAATATCTCATCGCGCCGGCTCTGGCCTTGTCGCTCGTCGGGCTCACCCCCGCTTCGATCGGTACGGCCCAGGCGGCTCCGGCTGCCGGCGTCCTCGCGGTCGATCGCGGCGATGCGAAGCCCGTCGTGGAAAAGGTGCACAATCGGCGATGGAATAACCACCGCGGATGGCAGCATCGCCATTACCGGCCTCATCGCCAATACTACGGCAACCGGTACTATGGCCATCCACACCGCTACAGCTCGTATCGCAGCCATTCGCCCGGATTCTTCCTGAGCATCGGGCCGCGCTTCGGATATGGCGGTTATGGCGGCTACCGTCATTGGTAACGGTGAACACTTCCGGTGAACCGATCTCAGCGAGCGGTTCACCGGATTTTCCTCGATAGAAACTCACAACCCGTCCACGTTGGACGGGTTTTTTATTTCCATCATCAATCGCAATCGCCAATCAGTTCGAAATTCATCGCAACGAATCGGACAGTTGGCGCGTTCATAGTTCTCTGTATCAAAACCACGAACTCACCCAAGAAAGAGGAATGACATGAGCATAAAATTTCTTGTTGGCTCCGTTCTAGCCCTGTCGGTGCTGGGTTTGGCTCCTGCAACGGCTGCCCCCGTCGGCCCTGCGACTGTCGGGATTGAACGCAGCGATGTGGCGCCACTGGTCGAACAGGCCCACACGCGCCGCTATAAGCATAACCACTACCGGACGAACCGCTATTATGGCGGCCGGACCTATTACAATGGGAACCGAGGCTATCGGCCGTACGGTTATGGCTATCAACGGACGCGTCCAGGCGTTTATCTCAACTTCGGTGGAAACAACCGCGGATACGGTCAAGGATACAGCCGCGGTTGGTAATTGGATTTGAATTTGGTTTGGCGGCCGCCCTTCGGGGCGGCCGTCGTTTTTCGTATCAAGGCCGCACGACTTTTCCGGGGTTCATGATGTTGGTGGGATCAAAGGTGCGTTTGACGGCTTGCATCATCTCGATCTCGATCGCGCTTTTGTAGCGCAGGTTTTCGTCGAGCCGCAGCAGGCCGATGCCGTGCTCCGCGCTGATCGAGCCGCCCAGGTCCACGACGATATCGTGCACGATCTGGTTGACGCGCGCCCGTTCGGCCGCGAACTGGTCGTAGGACCAATCGACAGGTCGAACAGGGTTGTAGTGCAAGTTACCATCGCCGACGTGGCCGAAGCAGCAGAAGCGCACCGTGGGATAAGCGGCTTGCATCGCCACATCGGCGCGACGAATGAATTCCGGCAGGCGCGACAACGGCACGGAAACGTCGTGCGGAATGGCGCCGCCGGCCGCTTGGACGCCGAAGGGAAGGTCTTCGCGCATTTTCCACAGGCGCCGGGCCTGCTCGCCCGACGATGCGAGCACGGCATCGGCGGCAATGCCGCTTTCGACGGCGGCCTCGAGTGTTGTCGCCAACGGTTCGGCCAATGAGCCGGGCTCGCCCTGTCCGGTGACTTCTGTCAGCACATACCACGGATGAATTTCGGACATCGGATCGGTCGTTCCCGGCACACCCGTGAGCACGAGATCGACGGTTGCCCGGCTCATCAGCTCGAACGAGGTGACGCTCTCGCCCAACCGGCTGCGCATATGGCCCAGAAGCTCGACGCTGGCTTCCGCACTCGCGACGGCGACGAATGCCGACTGCGATTCGGAGGGTTTGGGGAAGAGCTTCAGAACCGCTGCCGTGATGATGCCGAGTGTGCCTTCCGCGCCGACGAACAGGTGTTTCAGGTCGTAGCCGGTGTTGTCCTTGCGCAGGCCGCGCAATCCATTCCAGATGCGGCCGTCGGGCATCACGACTTCCAGACCGAGCACGAGATTGCGGGTGTTGCCATAGCGCAGCACCTGAATGCCGCCGGCGTTGGTCGACAGGTTGCCGCCGATCTGGCACGTGCCCTCGGCGCCGAGCGAGAGCGGAAACAGACGGTTCTGTTCCGCCGCCGTGCGTTGAATGTCCTGGAGCACCACGCCGGCTTCGACGGTGATCGTGTCGTTGAGCAGATCGATGTCGCGGACCTTGTTCATGCGCACGGTCGAAACGACGACTTCGTTCATGCCCTGTCCCGGTTGGCCGCCGTAGGTGAGGCCTGTGTTGCCGCCCTGGGGCACGATCGAGGTGCCCGTCTCGGCGCAGATCGCGACGATCGCAGACATTTCCTCGACCGTTTTCGGCCGCAGCACCAGCGGCGTTTTGCCGACCCAATTGCCGCGCCAGCTTCGCGAATAGGGCGCGGTGTCCTCCGGTCCCTGGAGGAACCCGCCCGGCCCGACTACGGCGATCAGCCGTGTGATCACTTCGGTGGAAACGGGGGGACGTTGCGTCGCGGTGGGCATTGGAGAACTCGCTCTTCGGGGTGGGGCGCAGATAAGCAGAGATTCAGGGCGACGCCAACGTGGTGCGCTTGCAATTATGGGCCAGCACATCTAGGCCACCTGTTCCAGGACCACTATCAACGCGAGGAGTGTTGGACCCATCATGACTCAGGACCTTCTCGTCGAGCACGACGGCGCGGTGATGACGCTCACGCTGAACCGGCCGGACAAGTTCAATGCGTTGACCTTCGCCATGTACAAGGGGCTGGCTGAAGCTTGCGCGGATGTGCCGAGCGACGTTCGGGCCATCATCGTGACGGGAGCGGGAGAGAAGGCCTTTGCGGCCGGCACAGACATCTCACAGTTCCGCAGCTTCAAGACGCCGGAAGACGGGCTAGGCTACGAGCAGCGCGTGGATGAAATTCTGTCGGCGATCGAGGCCTGCCGCGTGCCGGTGATCGCGGCCATGGCGGGGGCGTGCACGGGGGGAGGCGCGGCGATAGCGGCGTGCTGTGATATACGCCTCGCCAGCCGCGATATGCGGTACGGGTATCCGATTGCGCGCACGCTCGGTAACTGCCTGTCGGCGCGCACCCTTCAGCGTCTGATCGGCATTGTCGGCGGCGCGCGCGTGACGGAGATGCTGTTCACGTCGCGACTGCTGACGGCACAGGACTGCCTCGCCGCAGGTCTCGTGACCGAGATATTGTCGGATCACTCGGTGTTGATGACGCGTGCCCGATCGCTCGCCGCCGAAATTGCCGGCTACGCGCCGCTGACGATCTCGACGACGAAGCAATTGATGCGCCGCATCCGCGACGCCGCCCCTAAGATCGACGATCACGATCTCGTCGCTCAGATTTATACCAGCGCCGATTTCCGGGAGGGCCTGGATGCGTTTTTGACGAAACGTCCACCGGTTTGGACGGGGACGTGAGAGAGGGGCCGACAGAGGAGCGGGCGATCGACACGATGTGGCCGATCAGTGGCGCGCGCCGGTATCAGTACGGGGTCGCCGCGCAATAATACGTCCGCGTTGCTTCTTGTTGGCCGAGATGTCGAGGGAAAATCCCGCAGCTTCGAGCGCGCCCGTCAGGTCGTCGAGTTTGTAGCCCGCGACCAGGTCGCAATGGAAGAGGACGAGCATACGGTCGATGCGCGCCAACGTATCGGCGGAGGCGCTGATCAGGATCGGGAACTCGGCGCCTTCGCAGTTGAACTTGGCGAAGTCGATATGCTGGATGGCATTCGCCTTCATGTAGTCGGCGAGCGATGTCGTTTCGACGTCTTCTCCTGCAGACGACAGTTCGGCCATGATGGAGTGGCCCCAGTTCCCACCGGCGTCATGGAAGAGGCGCGCCGTCCCCGTCTTGTCGCTGAGCGCCAAGTGATGGACGCCGAGGTTTGCCAAGCCATTGATCGCGGCATTGATGCGCAGGAAGTTGAATGTGTCCTGGCTGGCTTCGATGGCCCACACGCGCCCGCGCGACGCCTTGCCGGCCGAAAGCAGAGCGAAAGTCCCGATGTGCGCTCCCACATCGAGAATCACGTGGTCGGGAGCTGGCGTGTAGTCGGGAATGGCTGAATAGAAAATGTCATTGGCGAAGCTGTGCGCAATGACGCGTTCGTCCGAGGTGCCGCTGCGGAAGGCGACATCGAACGGGCCGTGGCGTTCGATGGACAGAATTCCTGATTCCCCAAATCTGAGAACCGAGGCGGCGCTCGCCAGTCGACGTGAGAATGTTCGAAAATTTTTTCTGAGCCTTGCCACGTGATGCTCCTCATGAGGGACGGCGACGAAGCCCCGGACCAGTTAGGCAGGCTCAGGTACGCAAACGTAAAGTCTCTGCTCGAACTTCTTGCTGACTTGGAAAACTTCGGAATGACTGAGCTTCCACCCAGCGGCGACGATGAGCGCCGTGAGGTCCGCTTCACTCAGATCGTTGATCCAGCCATTCTGCCTTCGCCGTGCGATATCGGTGTCAGGGAGGGGATGGCAGTAGGTGGTGATCAGTTTGGTACAGGACTCGGCCGCACGGGCAATAGGGAAGCCTGGCGTCTGCAAGTATTCCAGCACGCCGAGGATTACGATGCAGTCAAAAGATCCCGGGGGAAATTCCTGCTGATCGAGGTCTACTTTGAAAACGTCTTCGGTCCACTTCACTTGATCGGCCGGCGTATACGTACAGCCCTCCGGCAGCAAAGTCTCGAGCTGCATGCGCCCGCACCCGATGTCGAGTACCGAGCTCTTCGCAGTAATGAACTTAGCCGCTAGCTGAGCCCGCTCTCCCCATTCGACGGGGTAACTGTCCCGTCTCGCCCAATATGATTTCGATGACTTGGCTGGCTTTCTGCTGAACCAGTTCAGCACCATGGCGATTCTCTTCCAAATGATCATCTAAGATAGCTGGGCTAATCGCGTAGCCACCGCATTCGTCTGTTGTTGCTTGAGATGCTCGATATCAAGTGGTCGGGGAGACCACTCGACCGGCTGCATTAGTCGTCCGAGGACGCCGTATGCCGCGCGTTTATCGTGAAGGCGCTCACTATAAATTTTGCCGCCAACGTCCGCCACGATTCGCGTCCGATAGTCATTGGGGTCGCCGAAGAAAACGACTGGGATCCCCATCGCGATACAGGGTAGAGCGCAGTGCAGTCGGGTCGTGATGACCAAGCTTGCCCGGTCTCGATAGCAGTCGAGCATTTCTCGCGCATATTGCAGCTTTGTCGCATCCGAGACGAAGGCGACGGCATGCGTGATGCGAGCCGAGCCTTTGACCAGGCTTTTCGGTATCGCGATATCCTGGGCATCCACGATGAACACGCGGCCGTTTTCAGGCTCTTTCTCGCGTCGCGGCAGGCTGAGTGTCAGACAATAGGTAACTTCGGCCTTCACTCCGATAGAGTTCAGAAAATCGGCCGTGCCTTGATCCCGGGTTCCGATGGGCTCATATTTTTTCAGGTATTCTGCATGCTGGGCTACCAGTGGGCGCGATGTCTTCGTGACATGAAAGCCGACGAAGATCGGACGCAAATCCGGCGATGGTGGCCAGCACGGCGTGATCATGAACCAAGCATTCATGATGCCGCAAACTGGTTGGCTCGATTTCAAGAGGTGTAATTGCTCTTGATCGATAAGGGTGTCGACTCGAGGCAGATGCCGGGCAGCAGCAACGGATTGAATCTCGTTTCCGATGTTGCGGCCGGTAGCGCAGGCGAGCTGTCCGTAGATCATTTCCATTTCCAGGATGAGCCGAGGCTTTGGAGAAAAGGCGTCGATCACCGCTTAGTGGCGAGAGCATGACAGCTCAGGAGATCGACTTGGCTGAGCGAAAAAGTAGTCGGACATCTGCGCGACCGCATCCCCCTCACACCCGATACACCCGCGCCGCTGTGTCGTGCAGAAGGGCTGCGCGTTCGCTGGTCGAGTAGCCCTTGCTCAGGAGCTTGAATGAGTTCCACAGAACGGTGTAGCTGCACGAGAGTTTATCGACGGGGAAGTTGGATTCGAACATGCAGCGGTTGGGGCCGAAGGTTTGGATGGTGTGGTCGAAAGTGCGGCGGGTGGCGGCGGCCAGCTCTTCGCTGGTCGGGGGCTTGGGGCGGTTTTCCCAGCCATAGCCGTTGACGTGCATGTTGAGGCCACCGAGCTTGACGACGACGTTGGGGCATTTGGCGAGCTCGCCGATGTTCGTTTTCCAGTCGGCGAACACCTCGTCCTGTTTG
>JANOKV010000006.1:0-1762 GCA_031419415.1 Hyphomicrobiales bacterium
AACAGGTTGCGGCTGAACGGATCGAACCGCAGCGTCGCCTCGATCATCGTCGAGAGGCCGTTGATGCCGAGCCGGAAATCCACCGGCTCCTGCGCCAGATAAATCGTGATATCGCCGTACGTCGGCGGGGCCACCGCCGATCCACGCCTTCCCGACTCGCCTGCCATGTCCGCCTCGCCGCCGCTGCAACGGCACAGACTGAACCAACGAGATCGCGAGCGTCAGAAGTCGTTCATGAGGCGCTTACTGCCGGATGCGCTGGAAGCCATCGGGCAGCACATGCAGCAGAAAGCGGCGGATGAACGCGTGCGCGTCGAGCCGCATGATCTTCTTGACTGAACCGTGCGCGTCGTTGCGCCAAGTGGACCTCCCCCTTCTCAGTGGAGAGCGCTTTCTCTTCCGACTTGACCCGTCGACGTTTTTTCGAACGTTGCGGGGCTGACGTAGCCGAGGCTCGAGTGCCGCCTGCGCGGGTTATAGAACCCTTCGATGTAATGACCAATGGCTTTGCTGGCCTGCTCGCGAGAGGCAAACGCGGTCCGCCAGATCAGCTCGGACTTGATGGTCTTGAACACGCTCTCGACCATGGCGTTGTCGTAGCAATTGCCGCGCCCGCTCATCGACGCGACGAAGCCGTGATCGCGAACCAGCCGCCGGTAGTCGGCCGAGCAGTACTGGCTGCCGCGATCGGAATGATGGACAAGACCTGGCGGTGGCTTCCGCAGGTTGATCGCTCGCTGCAGCGCGTCAATCGCCAGAGTTCTTTTCATTCGATCGCTCGTCGACCAACCAACTATTCTCCGGGAAAAGAGATCCAGCACGATGGCCAGATAAAGCCAACCCTCGGTCGTCCAGACGTACGATATATCGACGCCCCATTTTTCGTTCGGACCTTCGGCGGTAAAGTCCTGATCCAGAACATTGGTCGCCACTGGGCCACCGTGATCGCTATCCGTCGTCTTCTTGAAGCGCGTCTTCTGCCTTGCTTTCATCCCATTATCGCTCATCAACCGAGCGACCCTGTGCAGCCCTATTGCCAAGCCACTTTCTGTCAGCTCGGCATGCATGCGCGGGCTGCCATAGGTTTCGTTTGACGTCGAAAACTCCGCTCGTATATGCGCCAACATAATCATATCATCGGCTTGGCGTGTGCTTGCCTTGCGCTTTGTCCAGGCATAATAACCGCTGACGCTGACATTCAAAACGGAACACGCGGTCTCTATCGAAACCCCAGCCCTCTTTGCATCGATCAACGCAAAACTCATCGACTTGTCTCCTTGGCAAAGAAGGCGGTCGCTTTTTTTAGGAGATCCCTTTCGGCGCGCAGCAGCTCGTTCTCGCGTCGCAGCCGGGCAAGCTCTTTGTGCAAATCATCATGCGGCCCGGCCAGAAGCTCTTCCTCCGCAAATTGAGACTTCCACTTGCCGAGCGACGAGACGCCAACGCCGAGGTCGGCCCCCACCTCCCGGATCGTCCGACCGCTCGCTGCCAGAATCCGAACCGCCTCCCGCCTGAAGGCGTCGTCGTAAACTTCTCGCTTGCCACCCTTGGATTTCGCCATCGTGCTCCCCTGATTCGTTCAAACTATCAGAAAAGCCCTCCACTTTTGCGGGGGAAGTCCACATTCCCGACAACGAGAAGACATGTGCCTGCGGCTGCCGGAAGACGCGCATCGGCGAAGTCACGAGCGAGCAACTCGACATCGAGCCTGCGAAGGCGTGTGTGCTCCAGCACGTGCGCTTCAAATATGCCTGCCGCACTT
>JANOKV010000007.1:0-2264 GCA_031419415.1 Hyphomicrobiales bacterium
AGGCTTGGCGTGCGGGCGCGGATTTGTTAGGGCGCATCCTGCCCTTCGGTGGGCCGAGCGGCTGTGGAGACGATGTGGCATGACGGCAGGCGATCCAGCACCCCGCGAACCGGGCCGCGACTTCATCCGGGATATCGTTCAGGCCGATCTGGACGCGGGCCGGCACACTTGCGTGGTCACGCGCTTCCCGCCCGAGCCCAACGGTTACCTGCACATCGGGCACGCCAAGTCGATCTGTCTCAATTTTGGCATTGCCCAGGAGTTCGGTGGGCGCTGTCACCTGCGCTTCGATGACACCAACCCGACCCGCGAGGAGCAGGAGTACATCGACGCCATCGAGGCGGACGTGCGCTGGCTCGGTTTCGATTGGGGCGTGCATCTCCATCACGCGTCCGACTATTTCGAGCAGCTCTTCGCCTGGGCCGAGCATCTCATTTCGACCGGCAAAGCCTACGTCGACGATCAGAGCCAGGAGGATATGCGGTCAGCGCGCGGCACCTTGACCGAGCCAGGCCGCAACAGTCCCTGGCGGGACCGCAGCGTGCAAGAAAACCTCGACCTGTTCCGCCGCATGCGCGCCGGTGAATTCCCGAATGGGGCGCGCGTGCTGCGCGCCAAAATCGACATGGGGTCGGGCAACATCAACCTGCGCGATCCCGTGCTCTACCGCATCCTGCACGCGAGCCATCCGCGCACGGGCACGCAGTGGTGCATCTATCCCAGCTACGATTATGCCCATGGTCAATCCGATGCGATCGAGGCGATCACCCATTCGGTCTGCACGTTGGAGTTCGAAGATCACCGGCCGCTGTACGATTGGTTCCTCGACAACCTCCCCGTTCCCAGCCGCCCCAGGCAATACGAATTTGCGCGTCTCAACATCACCCACACGATCCTGTCGAAGCGCGTTCTGACCGAGCTGGTACGCAAGGATCATGTCACCGGCTGGGACGATCCGCGGATGCCGACATTGGCGGGGCTGCGCCGCCGCGGCGTCCCAGCAGCGGCGATCCGGGATTTCATCAAGCGGGTGGGCGTCGCCAAGGCGAACAGCGTCGTCGATGCCGGAATGCTCGATTTTTGCGTGCGCGAGCAGCTCAATGCGTCGGCGCCCCGGCGCATGGCGGTGCTCAGGCCGTTGAAAGTCGTGATCGAAAATTGGCCCGAGGGCCAGATCGACGACCTCGAAGCCGTCAACAATCCGAACGATCCCGGTGCGGGGTCCCGGATGATCCGGTTCGGACGCGAGTTGTACGTCGAGCAGGACGACTTCATGGAGACCCCGGCGAAGAAATTCTACCGCCTGTCGCCCGGCAAAGAGGTGCGGCTGCGCTATGCCTATTTCATCACCTGCCGTGATGTCGTGAAGGACGCCGATGGCGCCGTCGTCGAATTGCGCTGCACCTACGATCCAGAAACGCGCGGCGGCAACACGCCCCCCGATGGGCGGAAAGTTCAGGCGACGCTGCATTGGGTTTCGGCGGCAGATGCGGTGACGGCCGAGGTGCGCCTCTATGACCACCTCTTCGCCAATCCCGCTCCCGATGCGGCGCATTTCGCGACCGACCTCAACCCGAATTCGCTGGAGGTCTTGAGCGACGCGCGGCTGGAGCCGGCCTGCGTGATGGGCAACAGTGACGCGACCGTGCAGTTCGAACGCATGGGCTATTTCTGCCGGGATCGGGACTCGACCGTCGGTCGTCCCGTTTTCAATCGGACTGTGGGCCTGCGGGATACGTGGGCCAAGGTCTCCGGCGGGGACGCCAAGGCGAAAAAATGAACGCCTGGACGTGGCCCATCCCTGTTTCCTGCCGGTCCCATCGATGACAGACTGAAAACAACGGCGCACGACGTGTGTGCGTCATTGGGGATCGAGACGAGGGGACGTACCGAATGGTGCAGTCGGCCGGAGGGAGGTCGCGGCCGATCTTCGACCGCGCCATCGATGCATTCGAGCGCGAGCAGGAGCGGTGGTTCCTGTGGATACCGGCATTGTTCGGGACGGGCATCGCCGCCTATTTCGCGCTGCCATCGGAACCGTCGCTTCTCCTGGCGCTGTTGCCAGCGGCGTTCGCCATCGTCTTGGCGATGGTCTGGCGAACGGGTGGCATGGCGCTGCTCGCGACGAGCGCCGCCTTTGCGGTGGCCTTCGGTTTTACCGCAGCGAAACTCAGATCGGATCGCGTCGCCGCTCCCGTCATCGATCGCCCGGTCGGTCCCGTCGAGGTGACGGGTTGGATCGAACTGGTCGAGCCGCGACCCGA
>JANOKV010000008.1:0-2036 GCA_031419415.1 Hyphomicrobiales bacterium
GCGCCGATGTGCTGTGTGATGCCGCCGGCTTCACCGCCTGCGACATTGGCTTGGCGAATGGCGTCGAGCAGCGACGTCTTGCCGTGATCGACGTGGCCCATGATCGTGACGACAGGCGCGCGCGTTTGGCGGTTCTCGCCCATGTCCTCGGCCGCGATGAAGCCCTCTTCGACGTCGGCCTCCGACACCCGCTTGGGCCGGTGGCCGAATTCGGTGACGATCAGCTCGGCGGTGTCGGCATCGATGACGTCGTTGATCTTGTGCATCGTGCCCTGCTTCATCAGCAGGCGAATGACGTCGACGGCTTTCTCCGTCATTCGGTTGGCGAGTTCCTGGATGGTGATGACCTCTGGAATCGTCACCTCGCGCATGATCTTCTCACGCGACTGTTGGATGCCCAGCGCACGGCGCTGGTCGCGCTCGCGCTTGCGGCGCAGCGACGCCAGCGAGCGTTCGCGTTGTTCGTCGTTGAGCAGCTTTTCGACGGTCAGACGGCCGCTGGCGCGACGCTCTTCCGGAGTCTTTATGACGCTGCGCGCCGGCTTGACGGGAATGCCCGCCTTGTTGCGTTTCGCGCGATCGTCTTCCTCCGCCTCCATCTCGGGGCGGCGACGCACCGGCACGGCCGCGCCGACCTTGGCGACGGACGCCCCGTCTTTGCCCGATCGATCGACGGGCACGACGGCGACGACGGGCGTCGTTTGCGCTTGGCGCGCAGCCGGCGACGACGGTCTGGCAGGCACACGGGCGACGGGTTGAGGAACGGGCGCCGCGATGACGGGCGGCGGTTCGCGAACTTCGACGGGCCGGCCTTCGGCGCGCGCGAGGTCGTCGGCAACGAGATTGGCAGCTTCTTCGACGGCCCGCTGAGCGGCGATCTCCGCCTCCGCGACGCGGCGGACCTCGGCGTCCTTTTCAAACTTCTCGCGCTCTTCATCGGAGCGCTTGCGCTCGGCCATCAACGCAGCCGTGCGCTTGTCCATTTCACCAGTCGACAGGCCGCGCGCCGAGGCCGGTCCGGCCGCGCGCATACCACCGGATTTGGCGCTCGTCGGTCCCGGACGCCCTACGGCTGGCTCACTGATACGAGCCACCGGTTTTTCCGGCACGCCCGGCACCACGATCTTGCGCCTGGTCTTGTGCTCGACAACGACGGTATTCTTGCGGCCATGGCTGAAGTTCTGCTGCACATGGCTGGACGAATCCGTGCGGCGCGGCGCAGCCGGTTTGCGGGTGCCGCCAGCGCCCGTCTTATCGGTCTCATTCGTCTCGCTCATACCTGATCCGTATCCAGCCCTGATGATGACGGCGATGCCGTCTCGCTTTGCGCAGTCGACCGATAGCGACGCAAGCGCTCGGCCTCTCGTAGGAAATTCTCTGCAGCGCCACCTTTTGTCAGCGCAGCATGTATCACATTGTAGCGGCCAATGGCCAAGCTCAATTCAGCCAACCCCAAGTCGGCGATGACGCGCGGCTGAACGCTCGGAGCGTCCTCACCCGCCATCTCGTTCAGAACGGCGTACAGTTTACGATCGAGTTTACCGCGGCCATCGGCAGCCGCCTCGTGGGCATGAATGAGGGCGATCACCTCACCCTTGGCAATTGCGACGTCGATTTTGGTGAACCCCGACAAAACCACCCCGGCTTTCGTGGCCAGGCTGAGTGTCTGGACGGTGCGCCGCAGCAGCAAATCCTCGACGCGCTCGGCCAACTCGGGATCGACGATCGTCTGTTCTTTCAGGCTTTTGGCGAACACGTTGAGGCGAGCTGCGGCCGCAACGGTCGCTTTTTGATTGCCGACCCAGACGCCGCGCCCCGGCAGACGATTGGCCAAATCGGGGACAATGGCGCCATCCGGCCCACGAACGAAGCGGAGCAGCTCCTCGGGGTTCAGCCTGGCGCGCGTAACCGCGCACATGCGTTCGGGCGCGTCGGGGGCATCGCCGCCCTCGCCTGTCTCCCTACGCTTGTGGCGCGCTCGTGAGCCCATTCCGCTGTGTCGATCTCCTGTGCCATGACCAGCTCAAGCGCGAGCT
>JANOKV010000009.1:0-13580 GCA_031419415.1 Hyphomicrobiales bacterium
CTTCGCCGGGCCCGGATCGATCACAGGATAGACATCGAACGTCGCAGGAATGATTTCCGCCCACTCGTTCATCAGGCGATGCAACGTCTCGTTATCGGGCACGTCGAGCAGCGCGATGGCACCGCGACCGGTGCGCGCCCAGACGCCTTTGCACATCCCTTTCTTCTGCAAGGGGGCGAGCCACTCCCAGTAAGCTTGGCGGCTAGGAGTGACGACGGAGGGTTTCTCCGGGCGTGGCGTCGAGATGACCATGAACAGCATTTCTGAGCTTTTCCCTATTTCAGCCGTGCACCCGGCTCGAACTGTGTTTCCAGGCGATTGCCGTGACGGTGCAGGAGACGCCACTGCCCGTCTTCAAATCGAAAGATATGCGTGACGCGGTTCGACCAGCCCGTCGATCCGGATTTGCCAGCCATCGCACGCATGGCGAAGGTCTCGATGTCGGTGGTGTAGAAAAGTTCGGGCCCCACCACGGTCGTCACGTTCTGGTAGCTGACGGCACCGCCTTGAAATTGCTGGGCCGCCCAATCCCAGCGCTTCGAAACCGCATCCCAACCGTGCTCCCAGCCGCCCCAGCCGTAGAAGCTCGTTGCATCGGCCGTGTGCGAATAAAGCGCCTTGATCGCCGACACGTCACCGTTGGCGACATTGGCCATGGCCGCATGCAACTGCGCAATAGCCGCATGATGCGAGGCCTGCATCGCTGCCGAATGGGTCGCGCCCTTGGTCATCGACTGCACTCCTGAACGCTCTCGACAGTCCACATCGTAGGCCACCTCTGCTCCAAGACAAGCGCGACGGCAGCGCCGCAGAAAATATCAACCGGCCTCCGCAATCCGGCCCAATGCGTCGAGGTCGCAATAGGTCGTGTCGCCATCTCGTGAAATGGCACCGCCGTGTTCGAGCGCCTGCAAAGCTGCTGAGACCTTCGGGCGACTGGCCCCGATCAACAGCGCTAGATCACCTTGTGACATGCCTAACTGAAGGGCGACGCGACCGTCCTTGGCGGGCGCGCCACCACGCAACCTGACGGCCGATACCAAAAACCGGGCGATGCGGGCCTCGATCGGGTAGAGGGCGATGCCTTCCAGCACGTCGTTGGTGGCGCGCAAGCGCGCGCACAAGAACGCGATCGTCTCGCGGGCGAGGGCTGGCCTCGACTGCATGAGGCCGAGCAGCACCACCCGGGCGAGCTTCAGCGTTCGCACCCGACCGACGGCGCGTGCGTCGGCGGTACGCGATCCGCCATCGAGCACGGCGATCTCGCCCAGCACCTCACCTGGCCCCGCATGCAGCAGCGACAGCTCGCGCCCCTCGACGGTCATGACGGACAGCCGCACGCTGCCGGACTCCACGACATGGATGTCCTGGCCCGCATCACCACGGGCAAAAATCAGCGTACCCGGCTCGAACCAGACGGGGACCATGCGCGCGGCGACTGCGGCGCGATCGGCTTCCGGCAACCGGCCGAATAGCGCCGTTCGACCGAGAAGCGTCACGGTGTCGGACAGATCCGGCATTCGCCGTTCTCCAGAGATCCGCAGGGTTAATGCGGGATCGTGCGAAAAGTTTTTGGCCTGTTCCCCAGGGAACAGCGCACGCGGAGCGATTGGGGCATTCTCCTGTCATCGGGTCAAGACACCCACGCAAACACAATCAACCGATCAGGAGATCGTCATGCTCAAGCTCACCCTCGCCGCTGTCGCCGCCGTCGCAGCCCTCGCCGCCACCCCGGCCGCCGCCCAAAGTCACGGCCATGGCCATCACGGCCATCGAGTGCATGGACATGGCCATCACCAGTTTCATGGCCACGTACGTCATCACGGCCATCACGGCCACTTCCGGCACCACGCTCCAAGCTATGGCCATCACGGCCACTTCGTGCGCCCCCACGCGACTTACGGCCATGCCCCGGCCAAGCCCTGCCCGAGCGTCGTCGACGCCCACGGTCGGGTGACGTTCTACAAGGAGCACGGCTGCCGGATCGTGATCAGTAAAAGATACGGCAGCCCGGCCACGGTCGTGGAGGCCGCCCCCAAGACGGTCGAATCCGCACCCGAAGTGGTCGTGCCGAACGCCCCCGCTCCGCAGGTCGAAGCGCCGGCCCCCGCGCCGATCGCCCCTTCGGCTCCGATCGCTCCGGCGCCGCGCGGCTGAGCTGACCCTGGCGACAAGCGACCCGGCGACCCTCTTGGGCTGCCGGGTCGCGATTCGTTATCCGTCGCTGATCAGGATAATAGGCCGCGCTTCGACAGGTTGCGCATGAGGCTCGCCACGCCGAAGGTCCAGGGCTGAGCCTTGTCGGAATGCACCATCCGATTGGTCAACCGACCCAGCGTCGGCGTCGAGATTTCGACGATATCGCCGATATGATGGGTGAAACCCATGCCGGGTTGGCCGCGATCCTCGGTGGGGGCGAACATCGTGCCGAGATAGAGCACCGCGCCATCGGGATACTGGTGCGTTCTGTTGAGCAGTTGACCGACGAGATCGGCGGGGTCGCGCGCGATCTCCTTCATCGACGAGCGGCCCGAGAGGCGGAACCGGTCGGTCCCCTCGACCTCCAACGACACCTCCATGCCCCGAACCGTGTCGAGAGTGAAGCGCGTATCGAAGAACCGAATGAACGGCCCCACCGAAGCGGACGCATTGTTGTCCTTGGCCTTCGATAGCAGCAACGCCGAGCGGCCCTCGAAATCTCTCAAATTGACGTCATTGCCCAGCGTCGCGCCGACGATGCGACCGTCCGAAGCGACGACCAGGACGACTTCCGGCTCGGGATTGTTCCAGGTCGAGCGGGAATTGAGCCCTGCTTCCTGCCCATGGCCGACGGCTGCCATTGATTGCGCTTTGGTAAAAATCTCGGCGTCCTCGCCGATGCCGACCTCGAGATATTGGGACCACGCGCCTTGCTGGATCAGCGTCTGCTTGAGGGCGAGGGCTTGCGCCGACCCTGGCACGAGCGACCGCAGATCGCCGCCTAGCAACTGTTCGACGGCACTGCGAATGGCTGCCGCTTTTTCGGGCGAACCTTTCGCCTGCTCCTCGATGACTCGCTCCACCATCGATCGTGCGAACGTTACGCCGGCAGCCTTGATCGCCTGCAAATCGATCGGCGCCAGCAGCCACGGTTTTCCGGTGTCGCGCCCGTCTTCGGGCGTGTTGGCGAGGACCTGCTCGAGCGGACCCAAATCTTCACCCGCCCAACTGCGCAGCGCAGCGGCAGGATCGGCGAGCTCGCACAGATCGCGCATTGTCGCCGCATGACGCGTCACGTCGAGGACGCGCGCCCCTTCGATGCGCACGACCGCCGGTCCGTCCACGTCAGGGCGCCACACCCGGCCGGCAAGCGCGGCAACCGCCGCATCCTCGGGCAGTGTCCGGTCAGTGGTCAAACGATCGCGCATGCGGGTCTCCTGTTCTCGGACATTGGGCGTGTATTCCTGCATCAGGCACAGCTATGGAACTGCCACCCGGCCACTCGGCCTGACATCGCGCGACGTCAGGTAGACGGCAAGTCCTGCCGCCAGAGCCGCCCCGATGCTAGCAAATATCCATTGGTAGGCGACTGGAGAATAGCCACGCTCCGTCACGGCGAAGTAGCCCGGAATGAGCCCAGTCGCCATCGGCATCCCGGCGCAACCGATCAACTGAGCCATATTGAATGTCGTCGTACCGCGCCCGGCCAGTGCCTCCGGATAGAACGAACGCCCATGCGACACGACAACGACGCCATAAGCCGACACCGCCGACAGCAAAATGAGCAAGCCAATGGCCAATTCCACGGCAGGTTGTGGCGCGGATGCAAGGGCAAACAGAACGGCGATAGTTGCTGCCGCCCCGACGGAGGCAACCCGTTTACGGGTATCGAAGACGCGATCGAGAGGCCCGACGATCAACACGCCGACGAACTGTGCAACCGCCATCGCGGCGAGCACATTTCCCCGCGCTGTGGGTGAAAGTCCATGAACATCATGCAGATAAGGCCCGACCCACAATCCCATCATTGTCGCCAGCACGGCATAGGAGACGAGTTGCAGAGCCACGACTCGCAAAAACCCAGGCAGTCGCAGAATGGTCCAGAACCCCCAAATGGCGTCGAGCAGACTTTCGGGCGGGCGTGGCGTTGAATGGTAGCCTGGCGGATCGTCCCGAACCCAGGTTAGAAACAGAATACCAACCAGAGCCTGCACGACCGCCATGCCCACGAAAGTGGCGCGCCACCCGAATGCTTCGCTTGCAGCGGCCAACGGCGTGCCGGCTGCCAGGATGCCAATCATGCTGGACGAAAAGACCCACGACAACGCCGTCGACCAGCGCGCGCGCGGATACCAGCGTGACACCAGGAAGACCGTGGCCATGAAGCTGCCGCCATGTCCGAGGCCAAGCAGGAACCGCGCGGCGCTGAGCCCTGCGCCATCCACCGCCACCCAATGCATAAGTGAGCCTGCAACCGCAACGGCGGCCAGAAGTGCGACGGTCAACCGCGCCCCTATGGCGTCGAAGAGAATGCCAACGGGCACCTGAATGGCGAGCAGAGCCAGAAAGAAACAGGCGTTGGAAAATCCAAGCATACCCGGGCTCAAAGCCAAATCGCGGATCAGCTCTGGCGCAATCACCGTCGTCGACGCGCGATAAAATTGAGACAGACTGGTCGTCGCACTCAACATCAGTACGAGAGGGACAGCAGCCCGCAATGGTGGATCGACGGACACGAGGATGCCTCCTTGGCTTCGGCGCCAACCCGCTCCAGCGGCCCTCTCCTAGCATATTGGAACCCGGGGCGCTTCGGCTCCGAACTCACCCGTCCCGGTCGGGCGGGCGCGGTGCGCTTGCGGGAGGCGGGCCGAGCGGTTAATCGACTGACGAAAGCGCCGTTGCGGTCGAGGCGCCCCAGGAGGCTCGCGTGGCAGCGCTCAAGCAGAATTGGCAGGACATCTTCTTCACAGCGCGCGACGGCTTGCGGCTCTATGCGCGTCGCTACCCCTCGCCGGGCGCGCGAGGCCGCCCCGTCCTGTGCCTTCCAGGCCTGACGCGCAATGTGCGCGATTTCCATCATTTGGCGGTTTCTCTGTCCGATACCTCACATGCCGGCGCGCGCGAAGTTTATGCAGTGGACTATCGCGGCCGGGGCAGGTCGGCGCACGACCCGGACTGGCGCAATTACTCCCTCGAGGTCGAACTTCTCGACGTGCTCGATTTCATGACGCTGTCGGGCTTGCACGATTGCGCCGTCGTCGGCACGTCACGCGGTGGGTTGCTCGCCCTGTTGATGGCGGCGATGCGGCCCGGCGCCATCGGCGCGGTCGTATTGAACGATATCGGCCCGGTGATCGAACGGGACGGCCTGCTGCGGATCGCCGCTTACGTCGGCCGCATCCCGCTGCCGGCCAATTGGCCTGAAGCCGAGGCCCTGGTGCGCGACATGAATCACCGGCAGTTTCCCGCCGTCCCGGACGACGAGTGGAAGGACATCGCGCACCAGTGGTTCAATGACGACCATGACCGCCCGACCCACGCCTATGACCAGAAGCTGGCGGAAGCCATATCGGTGCTCGATGTTCGCCTCCCAACGCTGTGGCCGCAATTCGAGGCCCTCAAAGCGTGGCCGACACTCGTCATCCGGGGGGCGCTGTCCGATATTCTCACGAAGGCGACCGTCGACCAGATGCGCCTGCGCCATCCGCTGCTCGATACGCTGACGGTTCCAGGTCAAGGCCATGCGCCGTTGCTGCGAGACCGCATCACTGTGCGCGCCATCGCCGATTTCCTCGCCCGCGCCGACGCGCACGGCTCCCAACCCGGCCGCGCGAAAGTGTTGGCCTGACATGAGCCGCCCCCCATTCGATGTCGCTCTTCTAGGTGGCGGGCACAATGGCCTCGTGTGTGCCGCCTATATGGCGCGCGGGGGTGCGCGCGTCGTCGTCGCCGAGAAGAATGCGACGATCGGCGGTACAGCGTTGACCGAAGAATTCCACCCCGGCTATCGCAATTCCGTGGCGGCCTACACGGTGAGCCTGCTCAACACCAAGGTGATCGGCGATCTGGATTTGGCCCGCCACGGGTTGCGCATCGTCGAGCGGCCCGTCGCCAACTTCTGGCCCATCGATGGCGAACGCGGCCTTGTCATGCCGTATGGGCTCGCCGCTCGACAGCAGGCGATCGCGGAGTTCTCGACGACCGACGCCGAACGCCTGCCCGCCTACGACGCGGCACTGGAGCGGGCGGCGGGCTTCCTACGCGATCTCCTCCTGCGCACGCCGCCGAACGCGGGCGGCGGTGTGGCCGAGATCGTGCGCAATGCCGGCCTCGCACGCCGCCTCACGGGGCTCGGCGTCGAGGACCATCGATTGCTGGTCGACCTCTTCACGCGCAGCGCCGCCGAGTTTCTCGACGGCTGGTTCGAGAGCGATGTGGTCAAGGCCGCCTTCGCCTTCGACGGCATTGTCGGCGCCTATGCGTCACCCTGGACGCCGGGCACGGCTTACGTACTGCTGCACCACTGCTTCGGCGAGGTGAATGGTCGGCTGGGGGTCTGGGGTCACGCGATCGGCGGTATGGGCGCCATCTCGAACGCTATCGCGACGGCCGCGCGCGAGGCGGGCGTCGTCATCCGAACCAACGCCCCTGTCCGAGAAGTGATCGTGCGCGACGGACGAGCTGCGGGTCTTCTACTCGAGGGTGGCGAGGTCCTCGAGGCCCGCATGGTTGCGGCCAACGTCGGCCCGAAACTGCTATTTCGCGATCTGTTGCCCGAAGATGCCGTCGAGCCGGACTTGCGGCGGCGCTTCCTCGCCATTCGCACCGGTTCGGGCACGTTCCGCATGAATGTGGCGCTATCGGAGCTGCCGAACTTTCACTCGCGACCTGGGAGCAATCAGCAGGACCACCACGCTTCCGGTATCATCATCGGCTCCAGTATCGATTATATGGATCGGGCTTATCTCGACGCGCGCCGAGACGGCTGGTCGCGCCATCCCGTCGTCGAAATGCTGATCCCCTCGACACTCGACGACACGTTGGCGCCGCCGGAACGGCATGTTGCGAGCCTCTTCGTGCAGCACGTCGCGCCGAAACTGCCGAGCGGTCGAAGCTGGGAAAATCCAGACGAGAAAGAGCGTTTCGCGGACCTCGTCATCGACACCGTCACCGCACATGCGCCCAATTTCCGTGCGTCCGTGTTGGGGCGTCAAGTGCTCTCTCCCCTCGATCTGGAGCACCGCTTCGGCCTCGTCGATGGCGACATCTTCCACGGGGCGCTCGGGCTCGACCAGCTCTTCTCGACGCGGCCCGTGGTGGGCTACGCGAATTACCGTCTCCCCGTACCCGGCCTCTACCTGTGTGGTGCTGGCGCTCATCCAGGCGGCGGTGTAACAGGCGTGCCTGGCCACAACGCGGCTCGCGAAATCCTCGCCGACCTCAAACGCCTCAATCGGCGCGAACCGCCCTGGATGCGCTGACAAGCTTAAAGTCGCCGGAAAATCACCGACAGATTGTTCGCCGGCATGTCCTCGATCATCGGTGGTCCGAAGCCGTAGGCAATCGCCAGCTCGGCGACGGCTTCGAGGTCCCGCACGCCCCATGACGCGTTGCTCGCGCGCAGTTGGGCATCGAATTGCGCATTGCTCGTGGCCGTGTGGCGACCATCGCGACGATAGGGACCATAGAGGTAAAGGACCCCTCCCGCCGACAGGACGCCCGACGCCCCCCGCATCAGCCCTACCGTCGCCCCCCACGGAGAAATATGGATCATGTTGATGCACAGCACGGCATCGGCGCTGGTCAGGGGCCATTCCGCCGCTTCAGCGTCGAGTGCAACAGCCGGTCGGACATTCTTGACCCCTGCTGCGGTCACCCAGGCGTCGATACTCGCGCGGGAGGCGGCATCGGGATCGCTCGGCTGGAAGACGAGTTCAGAGCCGAGCGCTGACGCGAAATGCACACTGTGCTCACCCGTTCCGCTCGCAATTTCGAGCACCGAGCCACGTTGCGGCAAATGTCGCCGCAGTACCTCGAGGATTGGATCTCGATTGCGGCTCGCGGCCGGCGCCGTGCGACGTGCGTCTGTCATGTGACGGCAACCACCTTACGTTGGCGGCCGAGCATCCACGCGAACGGAATGGCGGCCAGTGACACCAGCATATAGAGCGTGAACGCGTTGAGGTAACCGATGAGCGCCGCCTGCCGGTTGACCTCGCCAGCGAGTTTGGCGAGCCCTGGCAGCGTATCCACTGACCACGCACCGGCCACCCACGGCATGTCGAACGATCGGTTGAAGACTGACAGATGCTCCCCGAGCCGCCCATAGTTCTCGCCCGTCGCGCGCACGATCTGGGCCACTGATAACGAGATGAAGAAACTCGAGCCGATATTGCGCATCAAGTGAAAGATCGCCATCGCCTCCGGGCGCTTGGACGCGGGCAGTGTCCGGAACGCTGTGAGCGACATCGGCACCCAAATGACACCGATCGCCAGACCTTGCAGGAAACCGTTGGCCGCCAGCACACGCTGGTCGACGTTGAGATCGATTGTGGACAGCCAGTAACCGGAGATGGCCTGTAGGCCGAACCCCGTCACCATCCCGATGCGCGGATCCGTGCGGCCGAGCCAGTTCGACAGGAAGAAGCCCAGCACCGCACCGACGCCACGCCAACTGATGATCAGGCCAATCAAGCTATCGGGAAAGCCTGCATGCGTCTGGAGCAATTGCGGCAGCAGCACCATGGGCGTGAGGTTGAGCATGCCAAAGATCGTCACCAGCATGAAGCCCAGAACATAATTGCGATCGCGCAAGATGTTGGGATCGAGAAAAGGTTTGGGCGCTGTGATGGAGTGGGCGACGAAAACGTAGAACGATACCGCCGCAACCCCGAGCGCCAACACGATTTCCGTCGATTGGAACCAGTCGAGCCGTTGGCCACGCGAGAGCACGATCTGCGCCAGCGACAGTGCGCACGCCAACGCCAAGAACCCCGTCCAGTCGAAATTCGGTTTGTCGGCGGGAGAATCTTTCGGCAGCGTGAAGCGGAAGCCGAAGAAGGCCAACACCCCGAACGGCACCGTCATGTAAAACACGTACCGCCACGTATAAATTTCGGCTATGTAGCCGCCGATCGAGGGACCAATGACGGGCCCGACCATATTCGTGACGCCGAACACGGAAATGGCGAGCGCGTGCTGCCGGGTCGGAAACACGTTGAGCAGGATGACTTGGCCCAGCGGCACCAGTGCCGCACCCCCGCCCCCCTGCAAAATTCGCCACGCCACCAAGCTTTCCAGCGACGCCGCCATCCCACACAGCAACGTGCCGCTCGTAAACAGCGCCATACTCCAGACCATGACGTTGCGGCTACCGAACCGCGCCACCAGCCACCCCGTCATCGGCGTGACGATGGCGGTCGCCAAGATGTTGAAGGTGACTGTCCAGGCGATCTCGTCCTGAGTGGCCGACAAGGCCCCCTGCATCTGCGGCTGCAGACCCGACGCCACCAGCACGGTCGCATTGTAGATGGTCGATCCCAGCACGATCGAGGCCATGATCAGCCATCGCCGCGTGATCGAGACGTTGACGAGCGGATCGGAGGGCGTGGTCGTCGTCATCGGTTCTGGATCGATTCCCATTTGGCGCGGACGGCACACAGGCAGACGCACGCCCTACGTGGACGCGCTATCGATGGTGTTTAGACGACACTTCCCTCTAGCGCCACGGCGCGAAATGCATAGAACCATCGATCAAATGCAGGCCAAACCCTTTGCGCGCCCGCCAATCGGGGTACTATGCGTTTGACGCCGACCTGCCATCACGCCGCACGCCCCTGCCGGAGGAAATCAGACATGACCGCACCCTTTCTCGATGGAGACGGCCGACGCGCGCGAATCGGTGTGGTGGTGCCCAGTGTCAACACGGTGATGGAGCCCTGGGCTCAACGCACGGTCCCCGACGGGGTGAGCGTGCTGACGTCGCGTATGTTCATGCCGACCAACACCACAATCGAGTCGATCATCGAGATGGACCGCACCGAAGGGCGCAGCGCTATCCGCCAGCTCTCGAGCGTCTACCCCCATGTCATCGCCTATGGCTGCACCGCGTCCTCGATCGTGCAGGGCCTCGCCTACGATACGCACTTGCGCAAGGAAATCGCGGAAGAATTCGGCGTGCCGGCGACGACGGCCGCCCATGCCATCGTCACGGCGCTGCACACCGTCGGCGCCAAAGTGGTGAGCATCGTTTCGCCCTACACGAAAGCCGTCGATATCGCCGAGCACGATTTCTTCGAAAGCGCTGGATTCAAAGTCAGCGGCGGTGCATTTTTGAGCATTACCGACGGCTTTCGACTGGCCGAACCCAGCGTCGAGACGCTTCTCGATCTTGCCCGACGCGGCATGGACCCAAAAGCCGACGCCCTCGTCATCTCGTGCCTCAACACCCGCTCTCACGCCGTTATTGCACGGCTCGAGGAAGAGCTCGGCAAACCCGTCATCACATCCACCCAGGCGACGCTATGGCATGCGCTGCGCCTCGCCGGCATCGAGGACCCGATTGCGGGCTATGGACGCCTGATGGTCGCGCACTAAGGACGATGCGATCAGCCGACGATAGACAGTGCTCTACCCCTTCGCCTTCCCCGCATCCCCAAGCGTACCGCCGCTCGCAGCCATCCGCTCGAGCAGCGGAGCAATTTTCCAGCGCGAACCAAAGCGCGTCTCGTAAGCCTTGATCTTCTCGGCCACGGCGGCCAGTCCAATGATGGTCTCCGCTTGCCACATCGGGCCACCGCGCCACGCGGGAAAGCCGTAACCTGTCAGGTAAATCGTATCGATATCGGAGGCGCGCTGCGCGACGCCCTCCTCGAGAATATTGAAACCTTCGTTGACGAGTCGCAGCAAACACCGCTCGACGATCTCCTCCGCCGATGGCCGGCTGTTGCGCGCAATGCCGAGCTTTGCTGCTTCCTCTGCGAAAATCGCCGCCACCTCCGGGTCTTCAGTACGCTTGCGATCGGCTCCGTAGACGTAATAGCCCTTGCCCGTTTTCTGACCGTGCCGGCCTATCTCCGAAATCCGGTCCGTGGCCCGATAGAGCCGCATGCGTTCCTCGGTGAAGGTGTGCTCGCGGCGAATGAGATAGCCGACGTCGATGCCGGCCAGATCCATCATCGCATTCGGCCCCATGGCAAGCCCCCACGCCTCGAGCGCTCCGTCGATGTCGGCGGGCGACGCGCCCTCGAGCAGCATCGCCTGGACCTCCTCGAGGTATTCTTCCAGCATGCGGTTGCCGATGAAGGCAAAGCACACGCCCGAGACGACCCCCACCTTGCCGATGCGCTTGGCGACCGCCATTGCCGTGGCGAGCGTATCCTTTGCCGTTTTCTCGCCACGCACCACCTCGAGCAGACGCATTATGTTGGCGGGCGAAAAGAAGTGCGTGCCCACCACATCCTGTGGCCGCTTCGTCGCCGCCGCAATCGCATCGACATCGAGCGTCGAGGTGTTGGAGGCGAGCACCGCACCGGGCCTAGCTACCGCAGCGAGCTTCGCGAACACCTCCTTTTTCAAGGCCAGCTTCTCGAATACCGCCTCCACGATGAAATCGGCGTGACCGAGGTCTGACAGCGAGAGCGATGGCATCAGCGCCGAACTGCGTCTCGCACCCTCCTCTGGAGAAATTCGCTTGCGCGTCACGTTACTTTCGATCGTTTCGCGGATGCGCTGCACGCCACGGTCGAGCGCGGCCTGCGTCGTCTCGACGATCGTCACGGGAAACCCGGCATTGAGGAAGGCCAGCGAAATGCCGACGCCCATCGTCCCCGCCCCGACGACGCCGACGCGCTCGACCTTGCGCGGTTTCACCTCGGGTCCAATGTCGGGAACATCGGCTGCTTTGCGCTCGGCGAAAAAGGCGTATTGCAAGGCGTGCGCGTAGGGTGAGGCTGCCAACTCCTTGAACAGCGCCCATTCGCGCGCAGCCCCCGTCTTGTAGTCGCTGCCGACAGCCGCCTCGATCGCAGCAATGCAATTGCGCGCCGCCATCGGACCAGACGGATGACGTGCCAGCGCAGCACGCCGCTTGTCGAAAAGATCGCTCGACACCGTCGCCGGATCAATGCGAGACGCCGACGTTGATCGTGGTCCCTTCCCCGCCGCCACCAGCGCGCGCGCGAAGGCCACTGCCGCCTCCACGACATCGCCCTCGACCACCCGGTCGACCAGACCAGCTTTCTCTGCCTCGGCCGCTCCGATCGGATTGCCGGAGACAATCATGTCGAGCGCCGTCTCGACCCCAACGAGCCTCGGAAGGCGCTGCGTCCCTCCCGCCCCCGGAAGAATGCCGATCTTGACCTCGGGCAGACCTAGTTGCGTCACCGACCGCGTTGCCACCCGGAAATGGCAGCCCAGCGTCACCTCGAGCCCGCCACCCAGCGCCAGGCCGTTGATTGCCGCCACCACAGGTTTGCTGCACGCTTCTAGCCGATCGATGACCTCGGCCAAGCCCGGGTCTTTCAATCCGACTTTGAACTCCGTGATATCGGCCCCCACCGAAAACGCGCGCCCTTCACCGGTCACGACGACAGCGCGGATGACCGGATCAGCCTCGGCCGCGACGATCGCATCGATCAGCCCGACGCGGACACCGTGCGCGAGCGCATTCACTGGCGCATTGGACAACCGCAGGATGCGAACCTCGCCTCTGGTCTCGCTATCGACTTTTGTCATTTCGGCGGTTTCCCCGTGTTGTATTAGACCAGTTCCGGCAACCCGCTTGGCGTCACCGTCGAGCGCGTCTAGGTTTCCAGGATTGGACAATCGCGGAGGATGCGGCAATGCTCAAGGGCCAGATGATGAACCGGCCACTCACCGTGACCAGTCTGATCGACTATGCGGCCGAAGTTCACGATCGCACCACGATGACGACTGCAACCGTCGAGGGCGTTATCGCCCGCATAGCGCTACCAGACGTGAAAAAACGCATTGCGCGCCTCGCCAACGTCCTCCTGAAGATGGGCGTCCAACCCGGCGACAGGGTCGCCACGCTGGCCTGGAATACGCAACGCCATTTCGAGCTTTATTATGCCATTTCCGGCATTGGCGCCGTATGCCACACCATCAACCCTCGCCTCTTCCCCGAACAACTCACCTACATCGTCAATCACGCCGAAGACAAGATCCTGTTCTTCGATCTCTCCTTCACACCGTTGATCGAACAGTTGCGGTCCACATTCCAGCCGATCTCTACGTATGTCGCCATGACGGACCGAGCGCACATGCCGACCGCCACGACAATCCCTGACCTCGCCAGTTACGAAGACCTGCTGGCTGATGGCGCCGACACGATCGTCTGGCCCGAGATCGACGAGAATGCCGCCTGCGCGCTCTGCTATACGTCGGGCACCACTGGGGAGCCGAAAGGCGCGCTTTATTCGCACCGCTCCACCGTCCTGCACGCCCTGTTCGCCGCCACCTGCCTGCCCGGCCCCTTCGGCCCCGACAAACCCATGTGCCCGGTTGTCCCACTCTTTCACGTCAATGCCTGGGGCCTCCCCTACATCGCCATGCTGACCGGCACGCCCATGGTCATGCCT
>JANOKV010000010.1:0-5872 GCA_031419415.1 Hyphomicrobiales bacterium
TGATGACAGCGCGCACCGTCTGGCGCGCGCGTGCGGGGCGGGATATGTAGGGATCACGCAACTGATCGGCGGGTTGATCTCGATGTCCGGAGCCAAGATGTGGGCGCAGGCGATGGCGCCATCGCTTGCCGATTTCGAAGCACTGGCGGCGGACGCCTGGGACCGGTTGCCGGGCGAGTTCCGTGCCCTGGCGCAGGATGTCGTCATTCGTGTCGTGGATTTCGCGACTGATGACGTGTTGAACGAGCTCGGCATAGAAAGCCCATTCGATCTGATGGGCCTCTATCAAGGCGTCGCTTTGGTGCACAAAGGCGTTCTCGATCCGCCGCGAGAGCCCGATATGGTGTTTCTCTACCGTCGCGCCATCCTCGACTATTGGGCGGATGGCGAGGAAACTCTGGGACATCTCGTGACGCATGTGCTCGTACATGAGATTGGCCATCATTTCGGCTTATCCGATGACGACATGACGGCGATCGAGGCCGAAGGTGTCGACTGATCGACAGGCCGTGCGGTCGTCGACTGTGGCCGCGCTGTCGCTTTCGGTGGAAGAGTTGGTGCGCGGATGGATCCAGTGTTGCAACCCCATGGTTAATAGGTGAACGTGCGGCGCTCCGCCGAGCATTCGACGGGGTGGAGCTTATTGACGAGGCTTGCGGCGTGACTCGTAAATCATTGAATAGAATGAGAATTTTAGGCCTGGCTGCGCTTTGCATGCTCGCAGTGCTTGCGCCGATGGGAACAGCGCAGGCGGGACCGACGCCCGAAGAGTATGCGAACCATGTCGGCGGGGACGCCAAAATCATTCCGGCTGGAACCCTGAAACTCGACGGTCAGAAGTTGACGTGCGGCCAGCGGCCCACCGTTCTCGACAACCAACTCGACGACTACGGTGCCGCCTACCCTGGCTTTTTGATCCTCAATCCGCGCCTCATCGCAAAGGTCTCGACCACGGTGAAGCTATGGATTTTTTCCCATGAATGCGGACATCAGTTCCGCGGCCCCGACGAAGAGACGGCTGATTGCTTTGCCGTGCAGCGGGGGCGTCGCCAGGGTTGGCTGTCCGCAGATGGGCTCGACGAAATCTGCCGGTTCATCAGCCCGGCCAAAGGCGACAGCATGCATTTTTCCGGCTCGCATCGCTGCGAACAGATGCGCAAGTGCTACGCAGACCCTGCCATTCGGTGAGCAGGTGGGACAGGCCGGCTGTTCGCCTCCTCCCTTGACGCGACGGCGCTTGGGCGAGCACTCTCGGTGCTCTGACGGTCACCCGAGTTCGCGGCTCCCAACAGATCGCGTGAGGTTTTCCGATGACGAAGGTACTGACGGCGGCAGACGTCTCCCGTTATGACGCCACGGGCTATCACTTTCCAATCGATGTGTTGTCCGCCAGCGAGGTCGCCGAGTGCCGGCGTCAGCTCGAGGGTTACGAGGCGCGCGCGGGCGGTCCCATCAGTGGCGGCATGCGGCATCGATCGCACGTGCTCTTCCCATGGATCAATGACGTCATCCGGCATCCCAAAATTCTCGATGCCGTCGAGGACGTGTTCGGGCCGAATATTCTGTGCTGGAACACGAGTTTTTTCATCAAGGAACCGCGCGATCCAGGTTTCGTCTCCTGGCATCAAGATGCGACTTACTGGGGCCTGTCCACACCGGACGTGATGACCGTGTGGCTGGCGCTGTCGCCGGCCAACAAGGTGTCGGGTTGCATGAAGTTCATCCCTGGGACGCACAAGTCTCAGGTCCAGCACGCCGATACTTTCGCATCCGACAACTTGCTGTCGCGCGGCCAGGAAATTGCGGTCGAAGTCAAAGAGGAAGAGGCAACGCTGGTCGAGCTTAAGCCCGGCCAAGCGTCGATGCACCACGTGCTGCTCTTTCACGGCTCCGAGCCCAATCAGTCCGATGATCGCCGGATCGGGCTTGCCATTCGGTATGTCCCGACCCACGTCAAGCAGGCGGTCGGTGGCCGCGACTGGGCGACCCTCGTGCGCGGCGTCGACACGTTCGGGCACTTCGAGCCCGAGCCGCGCCCCAAATTCGAACTCGAACCAGATGCCCTTGCTTTCCATCAAATGGTGACGGACGAGCAGGTGCGCGTGCTCTACCGAGGAACGGATAAGACCGCGTATCGGCCGTGACTGCGGGTCTGCTTACATCGCCTTCAGCGTGTATTTCAGACTGACGCCGTCTGCCTTGGCTTCGATTGTGGACGGAATGGGCGCATCGAACGGCTTGCTCAACGTGCCCGTGGTGACGATTTCCCCTTTGCGCAGAGTAATGCCGCGATCCCGTGCGTGCCTCATGAGTGCCGCCAACATCGTGACGGGATCGAGAGCGTCATCTCCGGTTTGCGCGCCCACCGCAGGCTTGCCATCGAGCGTCACGGTCAGGGATCGCGCGATGCCGGCAATCGCCGACGGCTCGACCTGGGGACCGATGACGAGAGAATGGAACCCGACGCTGTCGGCGGCAAAGCTCGGCAGGCCCACTTTGGTGCGATCGACATAGCGCGACAGGACGATTTCGGACACGAAGTTGGCGCGGGCGACGACGTCGAGTGGGTTTGACACGGTCTCGGTCGGGGCCACGTCGCGGGACAGGGTAAAGGCAATCTCGATTTCGATGAGCGCCATCGCGCCAGCTGGGCCTTCGACAGCGGCTCCGGCTTCGGTGAGCCGACTGGCGAACACGCGACCAATGAGGGGCCGATCGAGGCTCGCGCCCTTCATCGCGTTGACGCTGCCCATGCCCAGCTTCCAGCCGGCCGGCTTGTCTTTCAACCCGACGCCACGCAACGCGTCGGCGGCAAGACGATCCTGGATGTCGTAGCCTTCAGCAATGGTGCGGGGGCGCTGCGCCTCGGGCAGTGCATCGAAGCGGCGCCGTTCGTTCATTGCGGCGGCGAGAGAGGCGGCGGCCGGGGCGGGGTCGAATTGGCTCATGTGGGGTCCTCGCGGGCTGACGTGATTGGCGCGAAACTAACGCGTCAGCGAGGCTGTGGGAACAAGTCTCGCAGACGTTGCGCGCGGGAGGGGGTGGACAGACGCGAAGGGATCGCAAACGGGCGGCCCATCGCGGTGTTTCTGGCCGGCGCAAACGGTGCTAATCGGTGCCATGGTCAAACGAAAGCCGCCCGGCACAAAGGGCCGAAAGCCCGCTCAGAAAGGCCCGCCCAGGAGCGGGTTGCCGAGCCGGGACGATATCGTGAAGTACCTCGAGAGCGCCCCGCAGAAAGTGGGCAAACGCGAGATCGCGCGGGCCTTCGACGTCAAGGGTGGTGACCGGATCGCCTTGAAAGCGCTGCTGGCGGAGATGGCTGCGGCTGGCGAGGTCGTCGGCAACCGGAAGGCGCTGCGCCAGAAGGCGCGTATTTCACCCGTCGCCGTGCTCGCCATCGTCGATCGCGACAATGAAGGTGAACTGATCGCCGAGCCGGTCGATTGGGATGCGGAGGATGGCCCTCGGCCCCGCATTCTGATGCTGACGGCCAGCGGTCCTCGACAGGGACCCGACCTCGCGTTCGGTCCGGGTGACCGGGTGTTGGCTCGGGTCAGACGGCTCGAAACGCCCGATGCGTTCGGCTATGGGCATGAAGCGGAGGCGATCAAGAAGCTGCCGACCGAGCGCCGCCGTCTGCTCGGCATCTTTCGCGCGCATCCCCGCGGCGGCGGCAGCATCGATCCGATCGATCGACGTGATATGAAGACCTGGCCGGTGCAAGCGGGCGGCGAAGGCGGCGCCGAAAACGGCGATCTCGTGCGGTTCGACATTGCGCGGGTACAGGCGCGGGGTGTACCCCAGGCGCGGGTGGCTGAACGCCTGGGCAATCCCCGGGATCAGCGCCAGATCAGCCTGATCGCGGTACATGCTCACGGCATCCCCGATGAATTCCCCGACGCCGTGCTGCGGGAGGTGGATCAGCTGCCTCCGCTGACGTCCGAGGCCCGAGTCGACTTGACCGCAATGCCGCTGATCACGATCGATCCGGTGGATGCTCGCGACCACGACGATGCCGTCTATGCGCGGCCCGATGACGATCCGCGCAATCCCGATGGGTTCGTTGTGACCGTCGCCATTGCCGATGTCGCGCATTATGTGCGCCCCGGAACGCGGCTCGACAAAGAAGCGGAATTGCGCGGCAACTCCTGCTATTTCCCCGACCGCGTCGTGCCGATGTTGCCGGAGCTTATTTCCAACGACCTGTGCTCGTTGCGCGAAGGCGAGCTGCGCCCGTGTCTCGCCGTGACCATGACGTTCGACGCCAAGGGCCAGAAACGACGCCATGTTTTTCAGCGCGCGCTGATGCGGTCTGCCGCCAAGCTGGCCTACGAAGAAGCTCAAGCCGCGATCGACGGCCGGCCGAGTGCGAAGAGCGCGCCGTTGCTTGCGTCCGTGCTCGAGCCATTGTGGGCCGCCTACCGCTGCGTTACCGCAGCCCGAGAGGTGCGCGCGCCGCTGGACCTCAATCTGCCCGAGCGCAAGATCGTCATGGACAGCACGGGGCACGTGGCGCGGATCACGATTCCCGAGCGCCTGGATGCGCATAAGCTCATCGAAGAATTCATGATCCAGGCCAACGTCTCGGCGGCCGAGACGCTGGAGCAGAACCGCACGCCCTGCGTCTATCGTGTGCACGACCGGCCATCGCGAGAAAAACTCGAGTCGCTGCGGACTTTCCTCGAGACCGTGAATCTGGCGCTGCCGAAGGGTGAGGGGCTGCGACCGCAGGACTTCAACCGCATTCTCGCCGCCGCCAAACCGCTGCCCGTCGCGGATCTCGTCAACGAGGTGGTGCTGCGATCGCAAGCCCAGGCCGTGTACGCAACGGCCAACATCGGCCATTTCGGCCTGCATCTGGAACGGTACGCGCATTTCACGTCACCGATCCGGCGCTATGCCGACCTGCTGGTGCATCGGGCGCTGGTGCGGGCGCTGAAACTGGGGCCGGATGGATTGCAGAAGGAGGACGATCCGCGTCTGGGCGATGTGGCGAAAGCGATTTCAGACACGGAACGGCGCGCGATGGCGGCCGAGCGGGAAACGGCTGATCGGTTGCTCGCCGCCTTCCTCGCCGATCGGGTGGGTGCTGAATTTCATGCGCGCATTTCCGGGGTCACGCGAGCAGGTCTCTTCGTGCGCTTGAAAGACACAGGTGCGGACGGCCTCGTGCCCATTTCCACGCTCGGAGGAGAGTTTTGGCATCACGACGAGGCTGGCCATGCACTGGTCGGCAGCCGCTCGAAGCTGTCGTTCCGCCTCGGGGACGATGTCGAGGTGCGGCTGGTGGAGGCGATTCCGACGGCGGGTGCGCTGCGGTTCGAGATGGTCTCGGACGGCACCGCGCACGGCTCGTCCCTGGGCGTGCGACGGACATTCAAAGGCTTGCGTCAGCGGCGGCGCCATCCCAGATGAAATTGAGAGATTAGCCGGCAGACAACCATTTTGATTTTCGAGCCTTGCACCCATGTCCATACCCCCTCAATCGACCCCGACGCCCGCCGAGAGGTCGGTCTGGACCGCGCTGTGGCGCGGGATCCGCTGCCGGTGCCCCGCTTGTGGGGTGGGGCGTGTCTTCCGCGCCTATTTGAAGGTCGTGGATCGGTGCGACGCGTGCGGGGAAGACTTGTCGCACCAGCGTGCCGACGATGCTCCGGCCTATTTCACCATGGTGATCGTGGGACATATCGTCGTCGGTGGCGTGTTGATACTGGAACGCAGCGTTGCGCCGGAGATCTGGGTGCATATGGTGCTGTGGTTGCCTTTGACGGTCGGGCTGAGCCTGACGCTTCTGCCGATGGTCAAAGGCGGGCTCGTCGGCCTACAATGGGCGCTGCGGATGCATGGGTTTGCGGTCGAGGCCGAACCG
>JANOKV010000011.1:0-2134 GCA_031419415.1 Hyphomicrobiales bacterium
GGCACGGAGGCCAGGGCGGCACGATCGCCGGCAGATACGTTGGGGCCAAGGCGGTTCAATACGGCGGTCTCGAAGGCGCGCAGCTCTGCCTTGGTCGTGTCGGGCAGCGTCTTCACGGCCGCATCGAACCCCACGGCATCCTTGGTCTTCGTAAGGCCATCGAGCGCGGCGGTTGCGGTCAGAGAGAGCCTCGGAACCTGAACCCGCATGTGGGCGCGCCGGGCTTCCTCGTTGACGGTGGCCTTCTCGATTTCGAGCGAGAGAGCTGGCGCCGCGAACCGCACATGAACACTTGCGGCCTCGGTAGCCGCGAGCGCTGCCTTGCGCTCGGCCCCGGCGGTCGCGAACCGGTCGACCAAACGATCCGAGCCGCGCAAGGCACCGAACTGGTTAGGGTTGGACTTGATGACATCGGCGAGGCGGTCCCGCTGCTCAGGCTTCTGCATAGTGTTCTCGACCGCCTTGATCGCGGCGGCAGGATCGCGCCAGATCACCGGCGCGAGCGCTGCCACCTTGTCCATGTCTTTGCGGTAGGCAGGTGCAGCGAGGGCCGTTTCCAGCGCCACATCAGCGACCGTCTTCCCGTGAGTTGTGACCGCCGGAAGCAGCGAGCCTGTCTCGGTCATGGCTTTCACCTCGACGCGGCGCTCGGCGGCGGCCTGCTCGCGCCCGAAGCGGCGGATGGCCTCTAACGTTGGTGTGATGGTCTCGAGCCGGCCCCGCTGCTCGGGCAGCAACAGTGTTGCAATGGCTGCACGGTCCCTGTCCTTGGCGTTTTCAGTGAAGGCTCTGGAGCCAAACCGCGCTGTGAGAGCCTCGTCGATGGCCTTCAATTCGGCCGACGCCTGCTTATCGGCCAAGATGATCCGCGTCGCGGCGCTGTAGGCCTCGGCGCCGCCCGCGTGACGTGCGGCCTCAACCTCGCCAAGTTTCTGATGTGTGCGCTCCGTCAGCGCAGGAATCGCCACTGTCATTCTGGGTCTCCGTTTCTCTTCTCGTTCGATCGCCTTCGGCAAGTCGCGCTGATAGGCGAGACCATGGGCGCGGATTGCCGGCACGATCACGCGTGCTGACTCAAGGGCGGCAGCCCGCTCGCGTCGCGCGGACAAGCCATCGACCAGCCGAGCAGAACCGCGCACGACGCCAATCGCCTCCGGGGTCGCGGTGACGGTCTGCGCGATCAGCCTCGGATCGGCACCGGGCTGGGTGAGTTTGTTTGAAATCGCGGCCATGGCAGCATCTGGATCGCGGAACACGGCCGCAAGCGCCGGACGCAATTGCTCGGAACGATGCGTCCATTCCGGAGCCCGCATCAGTGCCTCTCGCGCCGCTTCGGCGCCCGACCACTCGGCCGACGCCGCCGGTAGAGAGAGATCCCTTGACAGGACTATGACGGGTAGCGGTTTTGTTGCCGCGGTTGGTGACGTCGGCGCGCCTGTGGCTTCCTCGGGCCTCGTTATTGCCGGTTCGATTGTGCGAGCTTGGTCCAGCTTAATATTGATCCCGATCGCACGCTCCGCGCGCTGCCATAGCTCGGTCAGCTTTGCGCGCCCTTCCTCAATCCAGGCGCGTTGACGCTCGATGGTGGCAACCAACATCGACGCCATCGAAACCAAGGTTTCGATCCCCCGCCGCTCGGCAAATGCGTCGACCGCGCGGGCGTAGTGCGCCTCATTCTCAAAGTCGAGTGTGGTCGACTTGGCGCCGGACCGGCCGAGGGCTTCGCATAAGTTTTCAAAACTCGCGAAATCGCTCTTGGGTGCATACACCGTCACCTGGCCCCGGTGACGCGACAGGGCGACATAGGCGAGGTGCTGGTCCATGGATTTGGTGGCCATCACGAACACGCGATCGACGGTCGATCCTTGAGACTTGTGGATGGTCGCGGCATAGCCGTGATCGACGTTGTGGTAAGTGTCGGCGCCGAACGCCACCTCGGTCCCGCTATCGAGCCGAACACGCATCAGCGCTTCGCCAGAAAGGCCCTTCATCGCAATGACGGTGCCGAGCATGCCATTCTTCACGCTCTGGCGGCCGAGGCGCGGCGCCAGAGGCTCCTCGAAGATCGCGTTCTTGAGGAAAATTATCCGATCGCCGACAGCGAACTCGCGACTACCGCGCTCCGTCAGCACGG
>JANOKV010000012.1:0-1986 GCA_031419415.1 Hyphomicrobiales bacterium
TTTCGGGGACGAGACGTTGGCCGCCGCCACCGTCGCGCGCAAATCCTCGAGCGTCAAACCGACGGCGGCGAGCGCGTCGAGGTCGACGCGGACGCGAACCGCTGGCTTCAAGCCGCCCTGCACGGAGACGCTGCCGACGCCTCCGACTTCGGCGAGGCGTTGCGACAGCAGGCTATCGGCGATGTCGGACAGATCGCGCAAGGGCAGCGTCGGCGAGGTCAACGCCAGCGTCATCACCGGGCTGTCGGCGGGGTTCACCTTGGCGTAGGTGGGCGGATAGGGGAGCGCGCGCGGCAGCACGGAGCCAGCGGCATTGATCGCGGCCTGCACATCCTGGGCAGCCCCGTCGATATCGCGCGCTAGATCGAATTGCAGCGTGATCTGGCTTTGCCCGAAGCTCGAGATCGAGGTCATGCTGGCGAGGGCCGGGATCTGTCCGAGCTGGCGCTCGAGCGGCGCAGTGATGAGCGCGCCCATCGTCTCGGGATTGGCGCCGGGCAGGCGGGTCGAGACGGTGATCGTCGGGAAATCAACCTGCGGCAGCGACGATACCGGCAAGCCGCGATAGCCCAGGATGCCCAGAATGAGTACGGCGACGGCGAGCAGCGACGTGGCGACCGGCCGCGCGATGAACGGCGCCGAGACGTTCACGGGCTGGCCCCCTTCGGCGGCGTCGCAGGCGTGGCGGCATCCCGCTGCGGTTCGCGCGCCGGACGGTCCTCACCGGGCTTCCTGCCGCCAGAGCGATCGCCGGTGCTCCCGGTATCGCCACCCCGCCGGCGTCGCTCGCCGTCCGAGGGTTTGGCCGGTTCGGCGGGTTTGGCGTCAGCGGAGGGTTGGGCTTGCGGGTTGGGATCGCCGGGCTTGTCCGCGCCTTTGCCTCTGCGGCGCGACCCCGGATCTGCGCCGGGCGTGATCACCTCGACGGCTTTGCCATCCGAGAGGCGGGCGAAGCCGACGGTCACGACGTTCGTTCCCACATCCAATCCCGAGGCGATGACGGCGCGGTTGTCGGACTCGAGCGTGACTTCGACGGGTGTGACGCGCACCTTGCCGTCTGGGGCCACGGCGTAAACGAACGTGCCCGGCGGACCTCGGCGAATGGCGGCCGTCGGCACGACCTTGGCCCCCGTCAGCGTTTCGACGACGACGCGTGCGCTGACGAACTGGCCGGGCCACAACAGCCGGGTTTCGTTGGGCACTCGCGCTTTGAGCTTGATGGTGCCGGTCGCCTGGTCGATCTGGTTGTCGATGGTGGCGAGTTCACCGGTAGCCATGACGCTGCGTCCGTCCGCCGCCATAATCTCGACGGCGACGGGGCCGCGCGCCATGGCCGCTGTAACGCTCGGCAGATCCCGCTGGGGAAGGGTGAACACCACGCTGATCGGCGTCGTTTGCATGATCGTGACGATGCCCGTCGAATCCCCGCGCAACAGGTTTCCCGGATCGACGAGACGCAGCCCGACGCGACCGTTCATGGGGGCGGTGATCGTGGTGAAGCCGAGCACGGCGCGCGCGTTATCGATCGCGCCCTCGTCGGCACGGATTTGGGCTTCGATCTGCGCCACCTGGGCGCGCGACTGGTCTTCCGTCTTCTTCGGCCCGGCGTTGAGCGTCATCAAGCGCTGCGCCCGCTCGAGATCGAGGCGGGCGTTGACGAGCATGGCTTCGTTCTGAGCTTTCTTGGCGAGCGCTTGGTCAAGCTGGGCCTGATAGACGGTCGGATCGATGCGCGCGAGCACTTGGCCCTTCTGGATGTCCTGGCCCTCGGTGTACTCCACGCTCATGAGGCGGCCATCGACCTGGGCGCGCACGGTCACGGCCGCCAGCGCTTGGACGTTGCCGATGCCCTCGCGGTGGACGGGCACGTCGGCGACTGTAACCGGCACGACTGTGACCGGGACGGGAGCCTCGCCGGCTGTCCACCGTTTGCCCTTGCCGGCCGGTCGCGGCGTCTCGGGCGTGGCGGAGCCGTCTTTGACCCAA
>JANOKV010000013.1:0-1930 GCA_031419415.1 Hyphomicrobiales bacterium
GAATTGGCGCGCGCGACATCTTCGTCTTGAGCGCGCTGGCGAGCTCGATCGGCGTCGATGCGCGGGTTGCTCTTGTAGGTGGCGGCGAGGGCTTCATTGAGGGTCTGGCTGGCCGCAGAGTCCAAATAGGCGAAACAAATCAATGCCGCGAAGGCGACCGTCGACGGCAACCGCCCCCTCCGGGAGGGCGCGCTGAACTTCAGTATATGCGTCACAGTATTCTTCATTATCACCCGCCGATATAATGAACCGCCGTGGCCGACATCCACGTTCACATTCGATGCCTACGATCAATCTCGACTAAACTGATTCGTATCCGACGGGCAGTTGCGAATCCGCCATCCACAGCCATAGACTAAGAAACCAACTACCGGAACGCGGCAGCTTCCCTTCCCCAGCCGCATTTCAAGAGACAGTTGCTCGTTATCCACACTCCTGGTCGTGGGGATAACGTCGGGCAGCGCGATTCGTCTGGGGGAAACAAGGCCCTGTGGGAGGTCGATGGTGGTTTTCAGTCTCTCGATGAGGCGGGAAGCCGGGTGAGCGGGAGGTGAATATGCGTCGTGTCGAGCTGCGTTCGGGCGAGAAGATACCTCAACTGGGGCTGGGGACCTGGCACATGGGGGAGAGAAGAGACTTGCGCCCGGCTGAAGCCAAGGCCATTCGGGCCGGCATCGACGGCGGCATCACCTTGATCGATACGGCGGAGATGTATGGAGAAGGCGGCGCCGAAGAGGTCGTCGCAGAGGCCACGGTGGGGCTTCGCGACGAGGTGTTCATCGTCTCCAAGGTCTATCCGCATAACGCGTCGCGGACCGGGGTGGCCGCCGCCTGCGAGCGCAGTCTCCGGCGACTGAAAACGGATCGTATCGATCTCTACCTGCTCCATTGGCGCGGATCACACCCCCTCGCCGACACAGTCGACGCGTTCGAGAAGCTGAAAGCAGCCGGCAAGATCCGCCACTGGGGCGTCTCGAATTTCGATACGGACGACATGGACGAGGTGCGGAGCGTGCCGGGGGGCAAGCACTGCGCCTCCAATCAGGTGCTCTATCACCTGGGCTCGCGCGGTATTGATTTCGACTTGATCGCAGACTGTGCAGCGCACAACGAAATTGTGATGGCCTATTCTCCGCTTGGCCAGGGCAGCATTCTGCGCGATCCCGCGCTCGCCGCTGTCGCCAAGCGCCACGGCGTGACGCCCGCTGCCGTAGCCGTGGCCTGGACGATGCGCCATCCCCACGTCATCGCAATCCCCAAAGCGGCCACCTTGCGCCACGTCACGGAAAACGCGGCCGCTGCGGATCTGGTGCTCGGTGCCGGCGACTTGGTGGCGCTGGACACTGCCTTTCCGCCCCCCAAACGCAAGACCTCCCTTGGGATGTTATAGTCTGGACGAGAGTTCCAGCTCGCTCAGATGACGCCGGCCTCGCGCAGTGCGGCGAGGTCGGCATCCGATTTACCCAGCAGCCCACCGTAGATCTCGGCGTTGTGTTGGCCCAGATCTTCGCCGGCAAAGGCGATGCGGCCGGGCGTGCCCTCGAGCCGGGGAACGACGGCGGGCATGACAACGTCGCCCAACTCGGCGTCTGGGACGTGGGCGACGTTATCGCGTGCGGCGTAGTGGGGATCGGTCGCGATGTCGGCCGCCGTATAAATGCCGCCGAACGGGACATTGCCAGCGACCAGGCGACGTTCGACGTCGGCGAAGTCGCGACCCGCGATCCAATCGGCCAGTAGCGCTTCCAGGTCGTCGGCGCGTGCGATCCGCTCTCGGCTCGTAGCGTACCGCGGATCAGCGGCCAGCTCGGGCTGATCGATCGCGGCGGCAAGACGTTGAAACACGCCATCGCCACCGGCCGCGATCTGGACATAACGGCCGTCTTTCGTCTGGAACGTGCCGGCCGGTGAGAAGGTGGGGTTTCGATTG
>JANOKV010000014.1:0-5510 GCA_031419415.1 Hyphomicrobiales bacterium
CGCGCTCGACCTCGGCTGCCCGGCGTTCGGCGGTCTCGCGGCGCGTCTCGGCCTCGCGCAGCGCGCGTTGCTCGCGTTCTTGCTCCTCTTCGAGGCGCCGAGCGGCGGCCTGATGGGATTGCGCCTCCGTCTGGGCGTCGCTCTGCTCTCGTTGGTCGCCGTCGGTCGGCGCCCCGTGGGTCGCCTGTTTCGCCTCGGCGGCGCGCCGCGCCAGAATGTCCTGGATCCAGGCTTGCGCCTCGCGCTGTTCTTCTTCTTCGCGACTGGTGGATTGTTCGCGCTGCTCGGCCGCTTGCCGGAGAACGTGGAGTTCGCGCTGCGCCTCGGCGGCCTGGCGGGCCGCAGCTTCGTCGCGTGCCTGCGTCTCGCGCCGGGTCTCTAATTCGCGCAGGGCGGCCGCCTCGCGGAGAGCCTCCAGCTCCTTGTGAGCTTCCTCGGCGCGGCGGGTCGCATCCATGCTCCGCGCTTCGGCATCCCGCCGCACTTCGAGTTCGCGCTGTTCGGCATCTTCACGCAGGGCCAGCAATTCGCGCTGCGCCTCGGCCGCACGGCGGTTGGCCTCCTCACTGCGCTCCTCGGCTTCCCGACGTGCAGCAGCTTCCCGATAGCGGGCTTCGCTTTCGTGCTGGGCCCGCTGTTCGCGCTGGCGGGCCTCTTCTTTCAATTGCTCGGCGGCTTCGCGCAGGGCGGTCAGTTCTTGCTGCGCTTCGGCGATGCGCTGGGCCGCCTCCGCGTGCTGCTCTTCGGCTTCGCGACGCGCCGCCTGCTCGCGCAGAGCCTCCGCCTCCAAGCGAGCGGCCATCGCGCGCTGTTCTTCGGCTTCACGACGCGCATCGAGTTCGCGCTGGCGGGCCTCCGCTTCACGGCGCAAAGCGTGATCGTGCTCGCCCGCCCTGGTCGTCAGGGTCGCCATCTCTTGCTTGGCTTCGACCGCACGGCGCGCGGCTTGCTGGTGCTGGACTTCGGCTTCGCGACGGGCCACCTGCTTTTGGTACGTGCGCTGCTGGAGATGGGCGATCAACTGGCGTTTTTCTTCGGCCTGTCGACGCGCTTCGTCCTCGCGCTGACGGGCTTTCACCTCGAGACGGGCGACGAGTTCGCGTTGGTCTTTGACCTTGCGCCGCTCGGCCTCACGATAGGCGTCTTCCTCCGAGCGCTCATCCTGCTCGCGACTGGTTTCGATATCGACTTCTGAACCCGCCGTCCTCTGATATGCCGACTGATCGTCTGCGTGCGAAAATTCCGCCACGTCCTTGCGGCGCGTCGCTTCGATCAGGTTTCCAGACTCGTCGACGAGAGACGTATCGATGACCACGCGTCTCTTTTTGGGGAGCGCCGATTTGCGGACGCGTTCAGCCGTCTCGATCACCGTCTGGAGACGCTTGACCAATTTTCCGTTTCTGCGATGCCAAAACAACGCGCGCACGACGCCAAGCCCCTGAAAATGCCATCGCCAGGAACTTTCTTTCTATTGGGGCAGGGCTAAATTCCGATTAATTCGATGCTATTGCTTTTTATTGATTTAAGTATGGTTGCCAATTCATGAACGGGCGTGACTTACGGCACGCGCGGCCGGCAAAGTACCGTCTCGTCATCTGGCCTATCATGGGTCAGTTGGGGATGCCGAGCAATTTTGCGGCTGTCCCACCGAGGATCGCAACTCTGTCGGCGTCACTCAAGCCGGGTGTCTCCAAAATGAGGTCGATCGCCGTATCGGTCCAGGGATAGGGGTAGTCGGTGCCCACCATCAGTTGGCTGACGCCCACCTCGGCCGCCAGATGCCGGACCCCTTCCGGTCGGAACACCATCGTGTCGTAGTACAACTGCTTCATGTACTCGGACGGGCATTTCTCGATGGGTCCGTGGAGTCCACCGGGGCACAGGTCGGGGCGCACAGGGCAGCCCCGGTCGAACCGTCCCGCATACGACGGCATATAGCCGCCCGCATGGGCCGCGCAAATCTTGAGGCCGGGAAACCGATCGAGCGTGCCCTCGAAAATCAAATGAGCGAGCGCGATCGTAGTTTCGAGTGGATTGCCAATGACATTGCCGAGGTAGCCGTTGCCCTTGAACCGGGAGCCCAGTTGCTCGGGCGCACCATCGCCTTGCGGATGAATGAAGACGAGAACGCCCAGCTCTTCGGCCTTGGCCCAGAAGGGATGGAATATCGGGTCGCTGAGTTCGCCGCCGGCGACGTTGCCGCCGATCGCGGCCCCCCGCAGACCGTACTTCGCGACCCCCCTCGCGAGTTGTTCGGCGGCCAAATCGGGAAACTGCAACGCGACCGAGGCAAACGCCACGAACCGATCCGGCGTCTTTACGCAGGCCTCGGCCAAAGCCTCGTTCTGCATGTCGATGATTTTCGCGGCGCGATCACGCTCCGCGACCCGATACCAATTCGGATTGATACTCAGCGCCTCGATATCGATCCCCTGGGCATCCATGGTGGCGAGGCGAACGTCGAGCGCCGTCGCCATGTCGAGATCGGTCCGCAAGCCGGGACCCGCCAACTTCTCGCCCATCAGCGCCAAAGCGGCCGGTACAGCGCAGTGCGCATGGATATCGACCGTCTTGACGCGACGGCCGTTGACGACGACTTCGCGACGTCCTCGGGTTTCACGAGGGGGCAGCCCCGCATCGACGCCGCAGGCCACGAAGACGAGGCTCTCCGAGGATCCAAGGGTCGAAGTGGATGTGTTGCGGTGCCGGGTCATCGCGTGCCTCTCAGTTGACGGTCGCCTCTAGATTCAACGCGCCCAACCGAGCCACTCGCAGATGGCATCACCCATGATGAGCTTCTTGTCGGCTTGCGGAATCCAATCGATCTCTTGGAAATGCGTGACGCATTGGCGCCACGAGCACGGCATCTTGGTGATGTCGGTACCCCAGAACAGTCGATGAGGACCAAAGACGTCGTACATGGCGCGGTAATGTGGATGAAGGCTTTTGAACGGATAGGCGTCATCGGCATAAAATGGGCCACCCGTGAGCTTGACCGCGACGTTGGGCAACTTCGCCAAAGCCGTCAGCTCCTTCATTTGCGGGAACGCGGCCATGCCTTTGGCGCCGCGCAGAGCGCCCATGTGATCCACGATCATTTTCAAATCCGGATGGCGGGCCGCAATCTGCCCGAACAACGGCAGCCAATCTCCCGCGAGAAGCGCCAGGGGCGTGCCCGCCTTCTCGGCGGCCGGCCACAACCATTCCAAGCTGCCATCGGTGGGCCAGGTCTTGTTGTTGGGTTTGTTGAAATAAAAGCGATACCCCAGCATGCCCGGCCGCTGCTTCCAGGTCGCGATCAGCGTGGCGCTGTCGGACTGATCGAGCGGAGGATTGCCGAGAATGGCGAAGCGTTTCGGGTGGGCTTGAACAGCCGCGACCGCGAGGTCGTTGGAGTCGGGGTCCCAGCTTGCGGGTGGATGCAGGATGGCGCCGTCGATACCCGCTTCATCCATGCCGCGAATGGCTTCATCCATCAGATAGGGCCGGGTGAAATGCGGCGGCGTGGCCGTGCCTTTGGTCCAGAGGTGGATTTGCGCGTCGATGATGGCCATCGGTTCGTCTCTCCGCACGAGGGCAAATACCATCGCAGTGTCGCGCGCCGATCGAGCCTCGCGCAACCTCGGATTCCAGGTGGCTTACCCTCGACGGTTGCCGAGTTTGGTGCGGGAGATGATCATCTTCATGATTTGCGCCGTGCCGTCGCCGATCTCGAGGCCCATGACATCGCGCAATCGCTGCTGGTGGGGAAGGTCGAGCGACCAACCGTAGTGACCATGCGTGAGCAGGCATTGATGAATGGCGTCGACGGCGGTTTTCGGGGCGAGCCACTTGACCATGGCGGCCTCCGCCGTGTGCGGCAGGCCCGCATCCTTCAAACGCAACGTGTGATAACAGAGCTGTCGCGCGGCCGCGATCGCCGTCTCCGCTTCGGCCAGCGGGAACGTGACGCCCTGGTTGCGCGAGAGCGACGCACCAAACGCTTGGCGCTCCTGCACGTACGCCCACGTTTCGTCCAGCGACGCTTGCGCGGCACCCAGCACTTGCAGAGCGATCAAGGCGCGGCTGAAATCAAACCCCTGCATGACCTGGACGAAGCCGGCCCCTTCGCCGGCCAGGCGGCACTCCTCAGGCACGACCACATCATCGAAAAAGATGGAGCAGCGGCCGATCGCGTGGCTCCCGAGGTCGCGATAGCGCTGCGTGGTAATGCCGGGCGTCGCCATCGGAACCAGGAACGCAGACACGCCTCGGGCGCCGTCTTCGACACGACCGGTGCGCGCAAACAACACGACGGCGTCGGACTGGTCGGCCATGCTGATCGACGACTTCTCGCCTTTCAGAATGTAGCGCGCGCCATCGCGCCGCGCCGAGAGCACGAGGTTGGCCGCATCCGAGCCACCCCGCGGCTCCGTCAAACCGAGCGACAGGATGGCGTCACCAGCAACGACACGGGGGACCCACTGCTCCGCCAAGGCGGGCGCGGCGTGCTCCGCCAGGATCTTGCCGTTCAACGATCCCAAGATCTGCAGATAGGCAACGTTCATATCCCCATAGCCGATGGCTTCGGCAATGAGGCCGCTCGTCAGGCTCGGCAGCCCAAATCCGCCGAGCCGTTCTGGCAGCTCTGGTGCGATGAGACCGAGCTGCCCCAGCTCCCGCACGAGCCCACGATCGATGCGCCCCTGCTGTTCGCGAGCTTGGTACTCGGGCGCTACGCGCTCGGCCGCGAACCGCCGCGCTGTTTCCTGGATCGCGCGCAGTTCGTCACTCAACGTCGGATCCATGGGGCCTTTTCCTCGACTCGATCGGTGTGGCAACGGAGCGGTGAAGATCGACGGCTTTTACTTGGACGCAGTGCCCTGCTTGCCGAACAGCGTCTCGGCGTTGCCGTGAGCGATGCGGCGGGCCACATCGTCGGGCAATTGCCCGAGCCACTGACGATAGCCCGAGATGATCGCATCATAACTCGCCCAGCGCTCGTTGATCCACGTGTCGGAGCCGATCAGAAATCGATCCGGGTATTTGGTGAACACGTCGCGCCACGCAGGGGTCAGCTTGCCCGCGCCATCGACGATGCCGCCACGATAGGACAGCTCACCCCAAAGTTCGGAATATTTCGATAGGAGGCCCGCTACTCGATCGAGATCGAGAGAGAAGCCCGTATGCGCCCAGACGATGCGTGACCGGGCATTGTGTGCATAGAGAATTTCCAGCGCCTCCGCATCACAGTGGCAGTGAAGAAACAGGCTATTGTCGACGGCGAAATCGACGATGCGTTTGACCCACGCGTTGGAGGCCGCCTTCCCCGACAGATGGAATTCGCCGATCCCGCGATAGCCACCCCGCTTGAACTCCTCTTTGACCAACTCGAAGATCGACGGATCGCCCATCCAACTGGTGATATCGGCGCGAACGCGATAGGGGCGAATGAAGGGGACGATCCACAGGCCATCGGGTTTTGCGTCCACGAGGACGGTGGTGCCGACGTTCGGGCGGCTCGTCGCCAA
>JANOKV010000015.1:0-3379 GCA_031419415.1 Hyphomicrobiales bacterium
CCGATCGAGCGCGAGTTGATGTCGCCCTGCCCCTCCCACGTGCCGACGCCCGCGTGCCAGGCGCGCATGTCTTCGGCAACCATCTGCGTGATGCGGCCATCCTCGTCGATGACGTAATGACACGACACGCGCGAGCGTGGATCGGCCAGCCACGCGATCGCCTTGGCGCTCGACAACATGCCGGTGTAGTGCAGCAACAGAATATCGGGTCGTGCGCTCCCCCGCCGGGGCTCGATATTGGGCGAAGCGTGCAGATGCGCCGACAACTGCGTGTCGGGCCGCACGATCACGACACCCGCTCCTGCATGATCGTATCGTAAGCGACGTTGATGGCGGCGGTCCGGCGCTCGGCTGCGGCAATGAACGCCCCCGACAGGCCGCGACCAATCAGACGATCCGGGTGCGTGTCGCGAATCAACGAGCGATAACGCGCCTTCACCTCGTCGTCGCCGGCATTGGGCGTCAGGCCGAGGATTTCGTAGGGCGTCATCGCATCGGCAAAGAACAACGAGCGCACATAGCCGTACTCGGAGGGGGTCAACCGCAGGTGCTGGGCGACGCGCTTCAAGTGCGACTCTTCCTGGTCGTGCAGAAACCGGTCAGCGGCAGCGACGAAGAACAGGCCTTCCAGCACCTCGCGCCGCATGGCGGCATCGTCCGTCAACAGCCAGCCGATCTGGCGCGCATAGGTCTCGTATCCGGCCACGTCGCGTTTGGCCAAATCGAACAAGCGACGCACGTTGCTCTCTTCGTTGGCGGGTACGTCGATGATGCGCATGAAGGCTTGGTATTCATCGCGCGTGGCGACGCCGTCCGACCGCGCGATCTTGGCCGCCAGCGCGATCAGGGCAATCGTGAACGTCACCGAATCTGCCGGGTCGTCAGTCGTTCCGCGCAGTATTCCCAAGCGCACCAACAAAGCGCCGACGGAGTCGGACTGCTTGAGGGCTGAGACGATCTTCGAAAGGGAAAGCCAGGGGGGCATACGGACCAGTGTAATGCCACCCGCCCGCCGCTCCAAATACGATCGATGGTGTGCTTCGTCGCAGGCCAAGGAATCCGTCAGCCAACGGGTCGCGTCGCTTCGAAGGCCGGCACGGCTTTGGCGAACCCATCGAGCCACGCCACCATTTTCGGATGGCCCGTGCGCCAAGCTCCGCCATGCCGGAAATCGAGGTAGCCCAAGGCGCAAGCGACGGTGATATCCCCGTAATCGAGGTTGGCGCCCACCGTGGGCGGCGACGCTTCGAGATGGTCGACCGCTTGATCGATTTTCGCTTGCTGACGGTCCGTCCATGCCTTGACGGCGAGCCCTTCAGGCCGAAAACGCTTCTCATAGACCAGCAGGATTGCGGCATCGAGGATGCCATCCCCCAAGGCGCCCAAGGTCAGAGCGCGCCACCGCTCGCTCCCTGTTTTCGGAAACAGCACGGGCGATGGCGCCAGACTGTCGAGATATTCGCAGATCACGTGGCTGTCGAAGATCGCGTCTCCGCTCTCGGTCACGAGACAGGGAATTTTGGCCAACGGATTCTTCTGGTTGAGAGCTTGGTCAACTACGTTGGTATTGGTTAGGGACAGTTCGATCTTGGAGGCGACGCCCTTGAGGGTCGCGGTGATCATCACCTTGCGGACATAGGGCGAAGAGGGAGACGACAAGAGTTTCATGGCTGGGTTCCTCGGCTGAACCGCAACCGTGCACGCGCAGCACCCGATACGCAATGGCGATGCGCGGGGAGACGAGGCCGCTCCGGCGGCTAATTGCGAGAAATTCACAGGGAAGCCGACAAGTGATTGATCGGCTAGCCCCATTTCGGATAGCATAGCGAAGCAGTCTCGCGTCGCGGGCAAGCCGCTGGTGGTTGCGCTCTTAGCCTCGTAGGAGATCGATGCGCGATTTGGTCGTCATAGTTCTGGTCGCGTTGCTCGGCACAGGCGCCGCGCTATGGGCCTTGCGCCGTCGGCCCGACACGTCCTCGGCGTCAGCCTCCGCACCGGACGCTTCCGGCGCCGCGCCTGCCCCTGGCATGCCAGCGCAACACGATACGGCAATCCCTTCCAGCGCCCCCCTGGCGGTCCTGGAATTCGATAGCGCCCCCTGGTCCGTCGCTATGACGACCCCCGAGGTGGTGATCGGCCGTCACAGCCAAGACGACATTCGCATCTCCGACGTGCGCGTCAGCCGGCATCACGCCAAACTGATCGCGCGACGCGAAGGCGGCTTCGAGATCCACAACTTGACCTCCGTGCGATCGGAACCCAACCCGATGCTAGTCAACGGCGAGCCCCAGGAGCATGCCGACATCGACGATGGCGATGTCGTGACCCTGGGTGGCGTCAGTTTCACATTCAAGCCGGCGGCTTGACAGTCCTCGCAGGAGATAGAGCCCATCATGGCCAATAGCGACAAGACCCAGATCGTCAGCGTTCCCGGAAGCGACGGCAAACCGGGCGCGGCGAATCTCGACAATATCTCGACCCAGGTGTTGATCGATGGATCGAACCGAACCGTCGGCATGCTCACGGTCGTGGACGGCGATGGCGCAGGCCAGACCCGCCCGATTTTCAGCGGAACCAACCAAGTCGGCCGCAGCGCCGACAATCGCATCCCCCTGGATTTCGGTGACAAGACCATCTCGCGCCTCCAGCATGCCGTCATCGCATACGATGCGGCTGATCGCGTTTTCACGATCCACGACGGGGGCAAGGCCAACCCGATCCTCGTCAACGGTGAAAAATTGGGCGGCGAGCGCCGGCTGGTTGCGGGCGACGTGATCAAGATCGGCATGACGACGCTGAAATTCGCCCCGGCCTGAGCTGCCCGCACTCAACCCTGGGCGCGATCCGGAATGGTCATTTCGAAGGTCGAGCCTCGGCTCGTATCGACAAGCCGGATCGTGCCGCCGTGCGCCGCGATCAGCTCCTGCACGATGGCGAGGCCCAGGCCGGTGCCGCCTTTGCGCACCGATCCCTGAAACGCCTTGAATAGGTGTTCGCGCGCCCGTGGCGGCACACCGGGGCCGTTGTCGCTGACCTGGATCACGACGACCCCACCACGTCGCTGCGCCATCACGGCGATTTCGCCTTTGGCTGCGGGGACCTGGGCCTCCAGCACCTGCACGGAATTACGCACGAGATTGGTCAACACGCGAAACAGGTGATCGCGGTCAGCGTCGACCTCGAGGCCAGGGTCGACCGTGACGAACCACGCGACAGCGCTTTCGCGGGGCAACGCCAACGCATCGCCCACTTCGTCGACCAATCCCACAAAATCGAATTTCTCGCGGCGCGGCGGCCGTTCCGCCGCGCGCCCGAACGTCAGGGTGTCGTTGCAGAAGGCAATCGCCCGATCGAGCGAGGCGATCAGTTTGGGGGCAAA
>JANOKV010000016.1:0-3111 GCA_031419415.1 Hyphomicrobiales bacterium
CCGAAGAAATGTGCGCGAAAATCGGTCTCCAAGCCTTCCGCAGCGCCCGCCGGCGCGATGCGCGTCGCAAAACCGTCCGGATACATCTCGCCCGCTGTCGGCGCCCACACCAGATCGCCGCCGACGCCTTCGAGCATCGCGCAATCCGTCTCGAACGTGCGCGGATACGTGTTGAAATCCTCAGTCGGGGCAAACTGCGCCGGATTGACGAAAATGGACGTCACCGCGCGCACACAGCGCCGTTTCGCGAGACGCACGAGCTCGAGGTGCCCCTCGTGCAGCGCCCCCATCGTCGGGATCAGCGCCACCGTCTCGCCGGCCCGGCGCCATCCAGCGACGATACCGCGCAACTCGGCCACAGTGCGTGTGACGGCGATCGTCGTTGCCACGGTTCGTCTCTCCTCAGGCTTCGTGCCACCTGCTTTCAAGCAGCAGGCAACCTTCCCGGACGCGCGGCGTCAAGAGGCAGGTTTAGCAGGATAGGCATTGTCGAGGGACAGGGTTACTTCGCCCGCTTCCAGGTGAGCGTGCTGACCGCGCCACCCTTGGTTGCGGGTGTCGAGTACGTCATTTCCTCGCCGGCGACCTTCACGGCGCGTGTCTGCGTCTCACCGACAGCGTTGGGAAACGTGCTGCCGACCACCTTGAAGACCAACGCGCCCGCATCGACCGTAAACGTCCCGAAGTAGGCGTTCGTCCCCTGCACAGTCGCTTGATACTCGTCCGCCGTGCCCTTGGCGCGCGCGCCGGACATGTACTTCGGCAGGTCGGAACGGGTGACGACGATGGTGAATTTCCCGTCCGCCCCGAGCACGAGTTGTCCTTTGGGGTCAGCGCCGAAGAGGTCCGTCTTCTTTTCGCCTTGGGTGACCGTGACTGACACGAGCTGCCAGGTACCTTCGACGTCCTTGGCGGTTTGCGCCTGCACTGGCGGGACGCCGAGCAGCAGCGCGACGGCGATGCCCAAGCCCAAGGACCGTAAAATCGACATCGGGGTGTCTCCTGGAAAAGTCGGATCAGATAACGCTGGACGGACTTGTCTCGACAAGGCGGCCGGCCTCGAGACGCAGCACACGATGCATGCGCCGCGCCAGATCCATATTGTGAGTCGCGATCAAAGCCGCAACACCCGTCCGCTCGATCATTGCGACGAGTTCACCGAATACGAGTTCAGACGTCTTGGGATCGAGGTTACCCGTGGGCTCGTCCGCCAGCAGCAGCCGGGGTGAATTGGCCAGTGCCCGGGCAATGGCGGTGCGTTGCTGCTCGCCGCCCGACAACTCGGCTGGGCGATGCTCGACCCGTTCGGCCAGCCCCAAGGCCGCCAGAATTTCGCGGGCGCGCACGGCCGCGTCTTCCCATGTCACGCCGCGGATCAGTTGTGGCATCATCACGTTCTCGAGTGCCGAGAACTCCGGCAGCAACTGGTGGAACTGGTAGACGAAGCCCATCTCGGCGCGGCGCACCCGCGTGCGCGCATCGTCATCCATCGCCGTGCAGTCGCGCCCATTGACGATCACCCGGCCCGAGGCCGCCGTCTCAAGCAGCCCGGCAATGTGCAGCAACGTCGACTTGCCAGCCCCCGATGGGCCGACCAGCGCCACCGCCTGCCCTGGCCAGAGCGTGACACCGGCGCCATCCAACACGGTGATCTTGCGCGCGCCCTGCTCGAAGGTGCGCCGCAAATCGATCAATTCGAGTACTGCTGTGGGAGTCATATCCTGCACGTCGCTCGTCCTGGCCCCGACCGTCGTTTCCACCGTCATTCGTAACGCAATGCTTCGACGGGATCGAGCCGCGAGGCCCGCCACGACGGATAGAGCGTCGCCAGCACCGACAGCACCAGCGCCATCCCCACGATGAAGACGGTCTCGCGCACGTCCACATCGGCCGGCAGATGCGACAAGAAATAGATTTCCGATGGCATCAGATTGGTGTTGAGCAGCCAAGATGCGAACTGCCGGATGCTCTCGATGTGCTTGCAAAACACGACGCCCAGCACCAAGCCCGCCAACGTTCCCACGATCCCGATCGAAGCGCCCGTGATGAGAAATACCCGCATAATAGCGCCCTTGGTCGCGCCCATCGTGCGCAGAATTGCGATATCGCGGCCCTTTTCTTTCACCAGCATCATGATGCCGGAAATGATGTTGAGCGCGGCCACCAGAATGATCAGCGACAAGATGATGAACATCACGTTGCGCTCGACTTCGAGCACGCCGAAGAAGGTCTCGTTGCGCTTCTTCCAGTCGGTGAAATGCAGCGTCTCGCCGCCGGCCGCTTTCAAAGCCCCGAGGTAATCGCCGACCCGCTGGGGACTGTCGACCAGCAGCTCGAGCACGTCGACTTGGCCCGGCCGCGAGAAATACTTCTGCGCCTCCGCCAACGGCATGAACACCATGGTCTTGTCGTATTCCGACATTCCGAGTTCGAAAGTCGCGAGCACCTGATAGCGTTTGATGCGTGGCGTCGTCCCGAACGGCGTCGATGCGCCTTTCGGCGACACCAGTGTGACGCTCTCCCCCACCTGCACCCGCAGCATGTTGGCCAGTCGCTGGCCCAGCGCGATGCCTTCTGCGCCGTCGAAGCCATCGAGGGTGCCGAAGCGCACGTTGTCGGACACGAGCCGCAGTGCTTTGAGGTCGGCTTCCGTCATCCCGCGTATCAGGCTGCCCAGCGTGTTGACGCTCGAGGAGATCATCGCCTGCCCCTCGATCAGGGGCATGGCCTTGCGAATGCCGGGCACCCGCGCCAACCGTTCAGCGGAGGCTTGATAATCGTCGAACGGCGCCTGGATTTTATGCACCAGAACATGGCCGTTGATGCCCATGATCTTCTGGAACAGCTCGTTGCGAAAACCATTCATCACCGCCATGACGATGATCAGCGTGGCCACGCCCAGCATGATCCCCAGGAACGAGATCACCGCGATAACCGAAATGAAGCCTTCTTTGCGCCGCGCACGCAGATAACGCCGGGCGAGCAGCCATTCATACGGCGCGAAAGCCCGCGTATCGATGGCGGTTGCGCCCGCTGTACGGGCGGCGGACGCGACGGGCGCCCCGGCAACTGTCGTCGACATGATATACTGTCCCCCTCGGCCAGAGGATG
>JANOKV010000017.1:0-1532 GCA_031419415.1 Hyphomicrobiales bacterium
CCCGCATATCGCCGCTGGCAAGGCGACACTGCTCGCCGTGCTCGACCGCAAGCGGCACCCGGACTACCCGGACGTGCCGCTGCTGAAGGATTTTCTGCCCGAGATCGATTTCGTCGTCTGGTTCGGCGTTTACGCGCCTCCCGGCACGCCCGATGCGATCGTCAGGAAGTTCTCGGCCGAGATCGCCAAGGTCGCGCGCGACCCGACTTTGGAGCCATTCTTGCGCAAGCTGGCGCTCGCCCCCAACGGCAGCTCGCCCGAGGAGCTGGCTGCGGCCACGAGGAAAGATCATGAGCGTTTGGGCGCCTTGATCAGGAAGCTGAACATCAAGGCCGATTGAGTTGCGTCGGCAAATTCGAGAAACGAAACCGAACAAGGGAGACGTCACATGTCGATCGTTCGATGGGCTATAGGCGCACTTTCTTTTGCAACGCTGGGGTTTGCCAGCAGCGTGGCGTTCTCCCAGGGGGTCGGGGAATATCCCTCGCGGCCTATTACCGTGGTCATCCCCACGGGACCGAGCGTGTCGGGCGACCTGATCATGCGCGCCTATGCCGAAGTGGTCGGCAAGCACCTCGGCCAATCCATCATCGTCGAGAACAAGCCCGGTGGCAGCGGCGCCCTTGCTGCTGCGCACGTGGCCTCGAACGTCAAGCCCGACGGCTATACGCTCTTGAACATCACCATCCCGATCTACCGCGTGCCCATTATGCAGAAAACGACTTACGACCCCGTCAAGGACTTCACCCCGATCATCCTACTCGGTGGTTACACCCTGGGTGGCGTCGTGAAGAGCGACAGCCCCTTCAAGGAGTGGAAGGACGTGCTCGCATTCGCCAAGGCGAACCCTGGCCATTTCACTTACACGACGGTCGGCCCGCACACGACGAACGCCATTGCGATGGAGACGATGGCGCGCCAGTCCGAAGTCCAATTCGCGCACGTCCCCGGCAAAGGTGGCGGCGAGGGGCTTGCCGCCGTGCTCGGTGGCCACGTGCATGCCATGGTGGAAAGCCCGGCATGGGCGTCTCTCGTCGCGAGTGGAGAAATGCGTTTGATGTTCCTGCTCAACCTCGAGCGCAGCAAGAAGTGGCCGACGGTGCCGACCATCAGGGAACTGGGCTACGATTACACGTTCGATTCTCCTTACGGAGTGGTCGGGCCCAAGGGCCTGGATCCCGCCATCGTCAAGAAGCTGCACGATGCCTTCAAGCTCGCCTACGACGACCCCAGGGTGATCGAGACCTACGACAAATTCGATTTCGTCCGCCGCTACATGAGCACGGCGGACTATGAGAAGTTCGTCCACAAGCTGGCCGCAGATGAGCGGGCATCGATGGAGAGGCTCGGGTTTGCCAAGAAGGAGTGATGCGAATTGCAATCAAGTATTTCCGATCGCATCGCGTTGCCTCGAGTCGTCACGAGTGGCGACGAGGTGTTCCCTTCTCTGCCGCGATCATCGCACGCTCATGCCCACGATCGATGCAGTGCGCGATCGATGTCTTGGTCGGAAGCGAAATTGCTTGCATCAA
>JANOKV010000018.1:0-1825 GCA_031419415.1 Hyphomicrobiales bacterium
CCCAGCCGATCGCCAGTCTTCGTCTCGATCTCGGCGAGTAGCCTCAATTGGTAGCGATAGCTCGGCTTGGTGCGGTCTTTGAGCTTATCGAATGCCGAAGATCGGCAATAGGCCTCGAGCCACCAGTCGACCGTTCCGAACCGTCGTGAGGCTTCCGGAGATTGGTCTGCCTTGCGACCATCTCGCCACGCGTCGAGATGGGCATTGAGCTGGTTGGCTCTCGATATCGCGGAGCTGTAGTCGAGGCCCAGCGCTTCCCGATGCAACGTGAAGCCTCGTTCGATATCGCTCTTGCGGGCATTCCAATAGTAGGCGACCTGGCTGTTGGTCAGCCGTTTTGCGATCATGTAGCGCGGCCAGCCAGCCGGCTTCATAAGACGTCGGCGGCGTCGCGGACGTTCGACGGTCTCCGGGATGCCCGATCGATCGCCGCGTCGAGGTCTTCCTTGAGCCATCTTTCTCCCTTTCCGGCAAGACTGATAGGGGAAGGCCACAGTGTACCCACAGCACGCCGGAACGCATCAACAGATCGCTCGTCGACATAGGCGGCAGCGGTTGCCGCCCGCATCAGTCGCGGCCACGCCCCGGGATTATGCGTCTGGTGCGACATGGCCGTCGACGCCTATGCGACAGGATCGGAGGGCTTAGCGTTGATTGTCACCATCGGCGCTCGTCCGAGTTTTCGCTCGACGGTAACGAGGCCAGCCTTCTCGAGCCAAGCCAAAGCCCTGTATTTCGCATTGCGGTCGAGGCCGAAGTGACGGCCGGTGATATTGGACAACGGCACGACGGCGGAGTTGCGCAAGCCCGCTTCCAGCCAGAGTGCAACGCCAACATGCAATGACCTACCCGGCAGCGATGCAGCGGTGCTCAACCAATTGAGGGGGATCGGACCCCGCAAAAATCGCTCGCCCTTCGATATCCTCGGCACCAGCTGCTTCGATAGAACTTGGCTCTTGCCTGGGGCGTTTCTGAGCCGTAGGCGATCGGGATCAATCGGAGGCATCGGAGCTATCCTCCTTAGATACATATAATAATACTGTACGGGAGTTCGCCGGCGAGCAGGTTGCGTGGCGCTGGCGAGCAGGTGGTCCTTGTGCCCCGATCGCGCATTCAACGGCCGCCCACACGGCTTGGCCGCGCTGGTCCGTCCAGCGGTCGGGGTCGCGCACCATGCGCACCGATGTCTTGAGCGGGAAGCCATCGAGAACGACGGCGCTCGCCTCGGCCATGTGGCGCTGGGTCGTCGCGACGGCATCGTCGAGGTCCCTGATCGGCGCCTCGATCAACAGGGAATCGTGGTTGGGCGCACACACCGTGATACCGGTCTCGGTAGCAAGATCGCATGCGAGCCGCAGCATCTCGGCGCCATTGGCCTGCATCGGGAAATTGCGCAGCGCTCTTGGATTGGCGTTCTGGTCGACGGAAACCCGCCAACCGAACACCGATTGTTGCTGGCGATAGAGCAAGGCATGTGTCTCGACGTTGTCCGACCAATTCCAGAACCTCGGAAACGCCGCTCGATGATGCCGCAGTAACTCTCGTGCCTCGACATCGGGCAGCCTGAGTTGAAGCGCCAGCCTCGCGGCGCCCATGCCGTACTGGATGCCCAGCGCGCAGGCCTTGAATCGTTCCCTGATGTGCGGGTGGGTCGCGATCGTGGCGTCGGGAGGCGCCGCGCCGGCGACGACAGCCAGGGCCAGGTAAGGATCGCCGGAGCTGTAGGCGTGCTGCATTGCCTGGTCCCCCGAGAGTGCAGCAGCGATCCCGAACTCCTGTTGCTGCCAGTCGATCAGCGCGAGGCCCATGCCGGGTCGTGGCTTGA
>JANOKV010000019.1:0-6457 GCA_031419415.1 Hyphomicrobiales bacterium
ACCACCAGCACGAGGATCGCGTAACCGTTCCACGTATGCCACACGAGGCCCGCATCGCCGTACTTGCGCGAGACCCAGGCGAGCCCGACCAAAACGACCAGCGTCCAGTGGAACAGGCGCGTCGGCACATCCCATACGGCGACGGATGGTTGCGCCTCCGGCGTGCGGTCCGTCGTCATGCGCGCCCCATCGAGGCCTTGCGCGAAAGCATCTTCGCCCCTCAGTGCAGTTTCACACCCGTCATGGCGTCGAGATCGGCACGGGTCACCCCCGGCGCGGTTTCGATCACCTTCAAGCCCGCAGCCGTAACTTCGAGCACGGCCAGATCCGTGATGATCATGTCGACGACGCCGAGACCGGTCAGCGGCAGTGTGCACTTGGGCAGGATCTTGAGATCGATCGAGCCATCCTTCTTCTTTGCCGTGTGCTCCATCACGACGATGTCGCGCTCGACGCCAGCCACTAGGTCCATGGCCCCACCCATACCTTTGACCATCTTGCCGGGAATCATCCAGTTGGCGAGATCACCCTTCTCGGAGACCTGCATGGCGCCTAGAATGGCGAGGTTGATGTGCCCGCCTCGAATCATCGCGAACGAATCCGCCGAAGAAAAGAAGCTCGAGCCCGGCAGCGTCGTCACCGTCTGTTTGCCGGCGTTGATGAGGTCGGCGTCGACTTCGTTCTCGGTCGGGAACGTGCCGATGCCGAGCAAGCCGTTCTCCGATTGCAGCATGACGCTGATGCCGGGCGGAATGTAATTCGCCACGAGCGTCGGCAGGCCGATCCCGAGGTTCACGTAAAATCCGTCGTGCAATTCCTTGGCAGCGCGCTCGGCCATCTGCTCACGGGTCCAGGGCATTGAAGATCTCCTTGCGGCGAAACTGCGCTTTTACCACTCACCATCTCACGACTCACGACTTGCGCACCGTGCGTTGCTCGATGCGTTTTTCCGGTGCCGCGTTGAGCACGATGCGTTGCACGAAGATGCCGGGCGTATGCACGTGATCGGGGTCGATCTCGCCCGTCTCTACGAGATGCTCGACCTCAGCAACGGTGATCTTGCCCGCAGTCGCCACGACGGGATTGAAGTTGCGCGCCGTCATCCGATAGACGAGGTTGCCCGCCCGATCGCCCTTCCAGGCTTTCACGATGGCGACATCGGCCGTCAAAGACCGCTCCATGACGTACGTTTTACCGTCGAAGTCCGCCGTCGGCTTGCCCTCGGCGACGATCGTGCCGACGCCCGTCTTCGTGTAAAACGCTGGGATCCCGGCCCCGCCGGCGCGCAATTTTTCAGCGAGCGTGCCCTGCGGGGTGAAATCGAGTTCGAGCTCGCCAGCCAGATATTGACGCTCGAATTCCTTGTTCTCGCCCACATAGGACGCAATCATCTTCTTGATCTGGCGGGTCTTCAGCAGCAGACCCAATCCGAAGTCATCGACGCCGGCATTGTTGGAAATGGCGGTCAGGTTCGTGACGCCCGTATCGCGCAATGCCGCGATCAGCGCCTCGGGAATGCCACACAACCCGAAGCCGCCAACGGCGATGGTCTGGCCATTCTTCACGAGCCCGTCGAGCGCCGCCTTGGCGCTCGGAAATACTTTGTCCACAGTCCGCACTCCTTCGTTCGTCGGGTGCTGCATCGTTCAGAGCGCCATAAAGCATCTCGCGCGGGCCTGGGCAAGCACGCCAGCGCAGTCCGAGCGTCGTCGAGCGGTTGTGCTGGACCCCCGGTGTTTTCTCATGCGACGTGCGGGTCGCGGCATTGACACAATTGCGGTTCCATCTTGCCGAAGGGGCAGAAACGGGGGTAGGGGTTTCTGCGACGCGACGGGTTCAACGGGGGACAATTCGGCAGATGGTGGCGCACCAGCCTTTTGCGTGGTCGATCACCCGTGGCAGCACCTCGGTCATGGGGAAGGTGTGCTGAATGCTGGCCCGCTTCTCGACCCGTAGACTGACCCAATCGCTTGTCGCTGCAGGCCTGTTCGCAGTTCTCTTGGGGCTGCCGCTCGCTCTCGACCACAAGACCACGCTCGAGACGATCTATCGTGCGACCCAGATCGCGCCCCGCGTCGATGATGCCCAGGTCACCTCCGAAGTCATCGTTCTGGCGCCGGCATTGGGTGTCGAACTGCACACTGCGCGGATCTCGACGCTCGGCGTCTTCGGCGTCCCGCACGACCAGCGCATGCGGCATCTGGTGGTCGATGGTGGACGCATTATCGTTGATCTCATCGCCCCCAAGAGTGCAGCCGAAGTCGTCAAAGATGGCCTGACGCCTCGGTCTGTCGCGGCGCGCATTTCCGCAATGGATTACGACTCCGTGCTCGTGCGGCGTGGCCAGATCGACATTCCGACAGGCCTGGGCCGCCGCGTTCAGGTGCAAAACGTCATCGCCGAAGTCACGTCCAGCCGACGTGGCCATTGGTCGATCGAAGGATCAGGCGCATTCAACGGCCGCAACATCACATTTTCCGGTCGGTGGAGCCCCCAGATCGAACGCTCCGGTGTGCGGCTGGTGCCGCTGAGCTTCCAATTCGACTCTAATTTGCTGAGCGCCTCTTTCGAGGGGCACCTGGACACCGTCGACGGCCCACGCTTGCAGGGCGCTGGACTGGTGCAGTCGCGCAAATTGCGCGCCATGGCGCGTTGGTTCGGCCTGCCGGTGGCAATGAGCGGCGACCTGATGGGAGGGCATGTCGCGGGGGCCGTCGAGTGGTCGAAATCCATGCTGTCGTTCACGTCGGCCAACGTCAAACTCGACGGCAATGAAGCCTCGGGATCGCTGACGCTGAAAACCGGTGGCCCGAGGCCGGTCATCGAAGGCACGCTGGCCTTTCGTCAATTCGAACTCGCGCGCTACATTAGATCTGTGACGGGCGACACGCCGGGTAGCGACGTGACCAGCGATCTTCTCCCCGTCAAATTGCAATCCCTGCTCGCCGTCGTCGATGCAGACCTGCGCTTGTCGGCAGGAAAAGTCGTAGCTCCACTCGTGGAGACGGGGCGTGCGGCCCTCACCATCGGGTTGCGCCATGGCAAGCTCCAGGCCGAGATCGCCGAACTCGAGATCGAGGGCGGGCACGCGCGCGGCGGCATCGTCATCGATGCGAACAGTGACACGCCGCGACTGGGGCTTCGAGGCAACCTCGTGGATGTCGACCCGGGCCGCATCTTTTCGCACCACCTCAAACGCACGCCAGTGTTCGGACGCGCCGATATCAGTTTCGACGTAACAGGCGCTGGCGCGACACTCCCAGTCATTCTCGCAGCATTGACCGGCAAGGGCAGTTTCAAGCTGGCGCAAGGGGGACGCCTGGGGCTCGATTTGAAAACGCTCGTGCTTGCGGCGCAAACGACCCAGATCGTCGGCTGGTCGGCGGCCGGCAAGGGCATGACCAATCTCGATCAGTTCGAAGGCCGCTTCACGCTCGCTAACGGTGGCGTCACGCTGGACACGATGCTGGCCCGTTCCGGCACGATGACCTGGGTCGGCGGCGGCAAAGTCGATCTGGCCGAGCGGCTGCTCGATCTGGCGATCGTTCTCCAACCGCCATCGGCGACCGAGGCAGCGACGACGGGGCGCGATAGTCTGGCGATACGGGGGTCTTGGTCCGACCCCGCCATCAGCTTCATGCGGGTGCCGGGGGCACCTCCGGTTTCGATCGGGGCGGGCCCGCAGTCGACCGCGACGCCCACACAGCAAGTGCGCAACTGACCTGCAGATCGCGCACGCCGTGTGGCGTCAGCCTGTCTTCTCGGGTGGCACCGAACGGATGATCGACGCATCGAGTGCCTCGTAATCGTGATAGCCGATCACCTCGTAGAGACGCTTGCGGGTCAACATGCGATCGATTTGCGGGGTCGTGTCGCCGTCCTTGGCCAGCTCTGTGTAGAAGTTCTCCATCGCCTTCGCCGCGATGCGGAGCGACGACACCGGCCAGATGACGATCTTGATACCGGCCTGCTCCAAGGCCTCGGCGGTCACCAGTGGAGTCCGGCCGAATTCCGTCATGTTGGCCATCACGGGCGTGGGCATGGCGGCTGCGAAGTCTCGGAACTGTTCGAGGCTCGTCAAAGCATCGGGAAACACGACATCAGCGCCGGCCTCGGCATAGAGTCGACCACGGCGAATGGCCCCGAGGAGCCCCTCGGAGGCCGCCGCATCGGTGCGCGCGATGATGACGAGATGGCGGCTCGCCCGTTTGGCGGCGGCGATTTTCGCCGCCATCTGATCGGCGGGAATCAGCGTCTTGTCATTGAGGTGGCCGCATTTCTTCGGCAGCACTTGATCTTCGATATGAACCGCCGCCGCACCCGCATCCTCGAGCTCGCGAACGAGGCGCATGGCATTGAGCGCTTCTCCATAACCTGTGTCGCCATCGACGATGAGCGGCAGATCAGTCGCGCGCGACACCATGCGCACGACATGGCACAGCTCGTCCATGCCCAACATGCCCAGATCAGGCAGGCCGAAACTGGCCGTGACGGCGCCGCCTGAAACGTAAAGCGATTCAAAGCCTGCCTCGCGCGCCAGAAGGCCCGCAATCGCGTTGTGTGCACCGGGCGCGCGCACGATCGAGTCTCGCGCGAGGAGCGCTCGCAAACGATCTCCAGCGGGAATCCGCGTTGCGTCCGCGCCGACGAGCCACTTGGCCATGCTTGCTTCCCCCTCGCAGTGATCGATCGATTATCGGTGTGCTGCACCTCCTATAGGCCAAACAGACTCCACGCGGCAGATGGGTTGTGAGCGCGACCAGTTTCCCGTTTATTGTTCTCTTATTGTTCTTGACGATTGAGCATGATCTGATCCTAATATCGCGACGTCGGGAAAACACGCGGGGGCAGAATAATGTACGGTCAGATGTCGACGCTGGCCTTCGTAGGCATCGAGGCGCGCCCGGTCGAAGTCGAAGTGCGGATCACGTCCGGAAAACCCGTCTTCGCCGTTGTCGGATTGCCCGATAAAGCCGTCGCCGAAAGCCGCGAACGCGTGCGCAACGCCATCCATGCCGTGGGGCTGGGCTTTCCGCACAAGCATGTCACCGTCAATCTGGCGCCGGCGGACCTGCCCAAGGAAGGCAGCCATTTCGACCTCGCCATTGCGCTTGCTCTGATGTCCGCGATGGGGGCCATCGCGCCCGATGCGATCGCTGGCTTTGCCGCGATCGGCGAGTTGGGGCTCGACGGCTCGATTCGCGCGGTGCCGGGCGTGCTGCCCGCAGCCATTGGCGCCAACGCCATCGGCAAAGGACTGATTTGTCCGGAGGCGGCCGGTGCCGAGGCCGCTTGGGCCGCCGAAGACATGTCCGTTCTGGCCGCGCCGCACATTCTGTCTCTGGTCAACCATTTCAAGGGCCTGCAGATGCTTACGCGACCAATCCCCAATCTGTCGGAAGCGCGCGAGGCCATGGCCGATCTCATCGACGTCAAGGGCCAGGAGAGCGCCAAACGAGTCCTCGAAATTGCCGCGGCCGGTGGCCACAACCTGCTGATGGTCGGTCCGCCGGGTTCGGGAAAATCGATGTTGGCCGCGCGTTTGCCCTCGATTTTGCCGCCACTTGACGTGGCCGAGATGCTCGAGGTTTCGATGATCAAGAGCCTTGCGGGCGAACTCGCGGAGGGCCGCATCGTGCGCCAGCGACCGTTTCGAGCGCCGCATCACTCGGCGACCATGGCCGCCCTCGTCGGCGGAGGGTCACGCCCGCGACCAGGTGAAGTGTCCCTGGCGCATCGCGGCGTCCTCTTCTTGGATGAACTGCCGGAGTTCCACCCCAACGTGCTGGATTCCCTGCGCCAGCCCCTGGAGGCCGGCGAGACGACGATTGCGCGAGCCAATCATCGCATCACCTATCCGTCGCGCTTTCAGCTCGTCGCGGCGATGAACCCGTGTCGCGGCGTTGCCTTTTTGCCATCAACTCCATGCGAAGGCATGTAGTACAATTCGATGGCGACGCCGTCCTCTCCGATCTCGATCCGATTGGTGATCGTCTCGACGATGGCGCGTCTCTCCTCGAAGGGAATAGACAACCAACGGCTGTATAGATCACGAGCTTCGCTCACGATCTCTTCGCTGGAGAGATAGCTGATCTTCGCCACGTCGATCTCGGCTTGCAGCTCGGGGATTTGCTCGTCGATCTGTTTGCGGCGGGCTTCGAGCGGGGTGTTGCGCTCGCCGAAACCCTCGCGGCTGATCTGCCTGCTGATGTACAGATCGTAGACCTGATCCATCTGTGCTTGCACCTTCGCCAACTCTTTTTCGAGAACGACGATCAATTCTTCTTTCTCGCGGATGGAGTCGTTCGCTTTTGCGAGATGCACTTTGATCTCGTCATCCGAGAAGAAGAACCCCTTGAGCTGGTCGTGGAAGACGTTGTCGAGGTCGACGATGGGGATCTTGTTGGGGCATATGCAGCAGACGTACTTCGGCGAGTTCGATTTCACGTACATCTTC
>JANOKV010000020.1:0-6107 GCA_031419415.1 Hyphomicrobiales bacterium
TTGGCTTTCGACCGTCCCGCTGACCAGCGCCATGGTGGCGACGTTCTTCGGGCCCCAGTGGATGTCGATGCTGTTCGGCTTGGTGTTTCTGTCCCATCAGATGGGCTCATTCGTGGGGCTCTGGCTCGGCGGACGTCTCTATGATCTCACCAAGTCCTATGATACGATGTGGTGGATTTCGATCGGACTTGCGCTGTTTGCCGCGCTGATCCACCTGCCGATCCGGGAGCGGCCTGTGGAACGGCTCAGAGCCCAGCCCGCAACGTGACGCCAGGACAACCGATGCCGCGATCCGTCCAGATAGGTCTCCTCACACTGACCGGGAGCATAATCCTCGGCGCGGGATACCTGATCGCAGTGCGCGGCGAGGCGATCCTGGCGGACATCGCGGCCATCGGGTCGCGCGTGTGGTGTTTCTGATCCTTTCGCGGCTGGTTCAGGGCGACAACGGCTTGCCCAGCATGACGATAGCCGCGCCGTTCCAATCGAGGGCACGCACGAGGACGAACCCGAGCCGGTCATAGAACGCGCGATTGCGCGAGTGGGCGCCCGTCACGACGTGGACCCCCGGGAGGCCATCCGCGCGGAGGCGGGTGCAAAAAGTTTCCACGAGCTGCGTTCCGACGCCGCCTGAGCGGGCCGCTTCGGCAAGGTTGATGTGCAGGTGCGCCGGATAGTGCGGCGTCACGTCGGCCAGCGCTGCAAAATAACCGATATCGGCAAAGCGCGGGTCGGTGGCGGGATCAATGCGCGCGCCAACCAAGTAGCCCAGAACGCCCGCGTTTTTATCCTGTATAATCAAGGTGTCTTGGGGGAATTGCGTCAGGTAACGGCCGAGCCAGCGCTCGCGAAACGCCTCCCGGGCTGCGGCGCTCGGGAAAGATTGCGTCGCGCTGGCGCCAAAGAAGATCGCGTCGATGTCCTCGATCTGCTGGGCTGAAAGGCTTCGCTCTCCGAGCGACACGATGATCGGCGACGCTCGCCCGTCCGTCGGTTTGGCCATGGCTCGCTGCTTCCCCCTCTCCCGGCGACGGCCTGTCGCTGCATCCGGGCTATGAATTTGGAGTAGAGTCGGTGCAATGCTCGGCCGGGGCAAGGGGGTGCGGGTGGCTGTCTGGGATTGCTTCACGTTTTTCAACGAACTCGACATTCTGGAGCTGCGGCTCGCGGAACTCGACGGCGTGGTCGACCGCTTCGTCTTGGCCGAGGCGACGCGCACGTTCTCCGGTGAGCCTAAACCACTCACCTTCGCCGACAACCGCCAGCGTTTCGCCCGATACCTCCCGAAAATCGTGCATGTGGTGATCGATGACCTGCCCGCAGAGGGAGATGCCTGGGACCGGGAGGCGTTCCAACGCAACGCCGTCGCACGTGGGTTAGCCGATGCGGCGCCCGATGACGTCGTGATGATTTCCGACGTCGATGAGATCCCGTTCCCGGAGCACATCGCCCGCCTGACGCCCGAAGCGATGGCGGGTCGGATTTGGTTCATCGAGTGCGATTACTACACCTACAAGCTCGACCTCGCGATCGTCGACAAGTGGGTGGGCTTGTGTGCGGTTCGTGCGGTGCAGAAGCGCCACCTGCCGGCCCTGCAAGACTTTCGCGCCTTCCGCGCCCGTCAAAGCCGACGCCTGCCGATGGCTATCAATCAGGCGATCAACCTGGCAAAGAACGTGGTGCGGATCGGGCGTCCGTTGACCCATCGACTGATCGAGCACGGCGGCTGGCATTTCACCTTCGTCAACACGCCCGAGAAGATCCAGTACAAGATCAGCAGCTATGCGCACCAGGAACGCAATACGCCCGAGTTCAACAATCTGGCCAATATCGAGCGCATGATCCGAGAAGGACGGAGCATTTGCGGTCGGTCGCTGCGTCAGGTGCCGCTGGAAAAACTGCCCGTTGCGGTGCAGCGCGCCCCTGACAGATGGCGCCATCTCCTGCATGACGGGCCATCCCCCGGCGGAAAAGGAACCGCCACAGTCGCGGCTGCGGAGTAGTCGCCGCCGCTCACGCTCCTGGCCGGCCGCCATGGCTCGCGACCCGACGCGGCGCGACGCCACGTTGCTTGAGATCGGGTGGGACGCGCGCCATATTGCCGTCATGGCGCGCTCCGACAAATCCGATTCCACGCCCAAGCCTCGCCCTTCGCGGGGCAAGAGCGGCAAACCCGTTGCGCCGCGCGCCGAAACGGCGGCAGGGACGCCGGGATTTGCAGAGGCGCCACAGGCTCCATTTCTCCCTGCCGCTGCCGGATCGACAAGGCCGGCGCTGCCCGCACTTCGCTCGACGAGCCCGCGCCCCGAGGATTTTTCGCCATCCGCCGGCCTGAACGCGCTGCTGGCTCGACCGGAGGAGCGCTCCGAGCGGGCCAAAGAGTTGATCGCGCGCCAACCGATGATGGCGACCCACCCGTTGGTGGCCGGCACCGTGCCGACCTATGTGCCGCATCGCCCCCCGCGACCCGACAAGTCCGAAGGCGGCATTCCGCTGCGCATCGTGTCCGAATACGAACCGAAGGGGGATCAGCCCAACGCCATCATCGAACTGGTCGCTGGCGTCAACAAGCAGGAGCGCAATCAAGTGCTGCTCGGCGTGACGGGTTCGGGCAAGACGTTCACGATGGCCCACATCATTCAGGCGACGCAGCGACCGGCCTTGATCCTGGCGCCGAACAAGACCCTGGCGGCCCAGCTCTACGGCGAGTTCAAGAGCTTCTTTCCCGACAACGCGGTCGAGTATTTCGTGTCCTACTACGACTACTATCAACCCGAAGCCTATGTTCCGCGCACCGACACCTATATCGAGAAGGAATCCTCGATCAACGAACAGATCGACCGGATGCGCCACGCCGCCACCCGATCCCTGCTCGAGCGCGACGACGTCATCATCGTCGCCTCCGTGTCGTGCATTTACGGTATCGGTTCGGTCGAGACCTATACGGCGATGACCTTCACCGTGAAGCTCGGCGACCGCATCAGCCGCGATCAGCTTCTCGCCGACCTCGTGGCGCTGCATTACCGCCGCAACGACGGCAATTTTCTGCGCGGCAGCTTCCGGGCGCGGGGTGATACGGTCGAGCTCTATCCGGCCCACTTGGAAGATCGCGCCTGGCGTATCTCGCTGTTTGGCGACGAAATCGAGAGCATCACCGAGTTCGATCCGCTCACCGGGCACAAGACCGACGAGTTGAAACTCGTCAAAATCTACGCCAACTCGCATTACGTCACGCCCAAGCCGACGTTGCAGCAGGCGCTCAAGTCCATCAAATCCGAATTGAAGGAACGCCTCGAAGAGCTGTATCGCACGGGAAAGTTGCTGGAGGCCCAACGGCTCGAGCAGCGCACCTTGTTCGATATGGAGATGATGGAAGCCACGGGCTCGTGCGCCGGCATCGAGAATTACTCGCGCTATCTGACGGGCCGAAAACCCGGCGAGCCGCCGCCGACGCTGTTCGAATATCTCCCCGATAACGCCCTCGTCTTCGCCGACGAGAGCCATGTGACGGTGCCGCAGATCGGCGGCATGTTTCGTGGCGATTATCGGCGCAAGGCGACGCTGGCCGAATACGGCTTTCGCCTGCCCTCCTGCCTCGACAATCGCCCGATGCGCTTCGAGGAATGGAACGTCATGCGTCCGCAGACGGTCTACGTGTCCGCCACGCCTGGTTCCTGGGAGCTGGAGCAGGCGGGCGGCGCTTTCGTCGAGCAGGTGATCAGACCCACCGGTCTCATCGATCCGATGTGCGAGATCCGTCCCGCCAAGACGCAGGTCGACGATCTTCTCGATGAAGTGCGGCGGGTCGCCAAAAAAGGCTACCGCACGCTCGTCACGACGCTGACCAAGCGGATGGCCGAAGACTTGACCGAGTACCTGCACGATAACGGCATTCGCGTCCGTTACATGCATTCCGACATCGAGACCCTGGAGCGCATCGAGATCATCCGCGATCTGCGGCTCGGCGCCTTCGACGTGCTGATCGGCATCAACTTGTTGCGCGAAGGATTGGATATTCCAGAGTGCGCCCTTGTCGCCATCCTCGATGCCGACAAGGAAGGGTTTCTGCGCTCGGAAACGTCGTTGATCCAGACCATTGGCCGCGCCGCCCGCAACGTCGACGGGAAAGTCATTCTCTACGCCGACCGCATGACCGGCTCGATGGAGCGCGCGCTCGCCGAGACGGACCGGCGGCGCGAAAAGCAGGTGGCCTACAATACGGCGCACGGCATTACGCCCGAAAGCATCAAGCGCAACATCCACGACGTGATGGCCTCGGTCTACGAACAGGATCATGTCACCGTGGATGCTGGCCTCGCCGATGGCGGGGCGCCCCTCGTCGGGCATAATCTCGCGGCCGTCATCGACGAGATGGACAAGCGCATGCGCGCGGCCGCCGCCGATCTCGAGTTCGAGGAGGCTGCCCGCCTGCGCGACGAGGTCAAACGCCTGCGCGAAACCGAATTGGCGATCTCCGACGATCCGATGGCGCGCCAGACCGACATCGAGGATCGGGCCGGCGCGTTCGCCGGTCAGCGGAAATACGGAGCGGCGGGGAATGTGTTGTCTCGGCCATCGCCGTCTGGCCGCAGCCCCGTCACCGACAGCGCCGGGTCGCGTATCGCCACCGAATACGAGCCCGTACAGCCCACCTATGCTCAATCCACCGCACAGCCTGCCCCGCGCGTACGCAAGCCGACCCTCGACGAAATGACCGTCGGCCGCACCGAGGTGCCCGTCGACAAGGCCCGCCCCACCGCCAAACCCGACCTGCGCGTTAACCGCGTCATTGACGTGCCGAGCGGGGGAGAGAAGAAGGCACGGCGCGGAAGGGCCAGGAAGACAGGGCGGCCGGGGGCTTGAGCGAGAAGCCGATTTGGCAGCGAGCACCGAGGAGGGTCAAACGTGAAACTGACAATCGAGTACGAACAGGAGGAGGACGGCCGATGGATTGCCGAGATTCCCGAGCTTCCTGGCGTCATGTGTTATGGCGAGACAGCGGACCAAGCGGCAGCGAATGCGAAAGCATTGGCTCTGAGGGTTGTGGCGGAGCAAGATGCTATCCGGCATCCGTTGAGTAAGTAAGGTTCCTATGCCCTCCGCACCCCACATCCAAGCCCTCTACCGCTACCCGGTCAAAGGGCTCACTCCCGAACCGCTCGACAGCATCGAGCTGAGTAAGGGCGCGACCGTGCCCTTCGATCGAGCCTACGCCATCGAGAATGGACCCGGGCGGTTCGATCCGGAGAACCCGAAGTACCTGGCGAAGATCAACTTCCTCATGTTGATGCGAGATGAGCGCTTGGCGGCCCTCGAAACCCACTTTGATGACGCGACCCGGACGCTGACCATCAAGCGGGGCGGCAAGCAGGTGGCGCGGGGTGATCTCTCGACGCCGACGGGACGGCAGTTGATCGAACAGTTCGTGGCCGCCTACATGCAGGGGGCGATCCGGGGCGCGCCCAAGATCGTACATGCGGACGGACACAGTTTTTCCGACGTGTCGGCCAAGTGCCTGCATGTGATCAATCTGGCCTCCGTGCGCGACCTCGAGCGCGTGGCGGGCCGCCCCCTGCACCCTCTGCGCTTCCGGGCCAATGTCCACATCGACGGCATTCCACCTTGGGAAGAGCTGTCTTGGGTCGGCCGGACCCTCAACTTGGGACCAGTCGAGCTTCGCGTCCTCGATCGGACCGGCCGCTGCGAAGCGACCAACGTCGATCCGACGACTGGAGCCCGCGACCTCGCCATCCCGGCCCTGCTCCAGCGCACCAGGGGACACACGGATTTCGGCATCTACGCCAAGGTCGTGTCGGACGGCAGCGTAACAGTTGGCGACATCGTGACAATTGCTGACGGGCGCTTGTCGTAATCGGCGTCCAATTCGAGGCGTGCTGGGGATGGCTATCGTGCGGTCGAGGAATAAGGTCGCGCCCAACGGCCTTGCGCTCGACAAATCCCCCTCTATAGTCCGCCCCGATCCGGAGAGATGGCCGAGTGGTTTAAGGCGCACGCCTGGAACGCGTGTGTGCGTGAAAGCGTACCGTGGGTTCGAATCCCACTCTCTCCGCCAGTGAAATTGCTGTTTCGACATAGATATTCATATC
>JANOKV010000021.1:0-2307 GCA_031419415.1 Hyphomicrobiales bacterium
CGGCTCTATAGCACCGATGCGCGGCGCGACGAAGCCTCAACGCAGGTCGACGATCTCAGGTGTGGGTAGCGCTGCGCCGGCGCCAGGTTGCAGCTCCCAGTCCAGCGCATTGGACATCTCGCCCGTCGCCCGCACCACGTCCAGCCGACCCAGATCGATGGTCGCGTGGACGAGCATGGGCTCATTGAAGCGCCCTTCCGCCAGAACGCCCGTATCGGACACGCCGGCTTCGGCCGGCACATAGACGCCAGCCGCGCCTGCGTTGCGATCGACGGCCGGCGACCACGGCGCATCGCCAATGGTGGGCGACGTCACGGCCGCCACCGTGTTCTCTAGCGCGCGGGCGAGCGCCCCCGTGCGCACGCGATTGTAACCCGACACGCGCTCGGTGCAGCTCGGCACGAGCAACAGCCGCGCGCCGGCCTCGGCCTGTGCGCGGGCGAGCAGTGGAAACTCGCTGTCGTAGCAAATGAGAACACCAATCCGCCCGAGCGTCGTTTCGAACACGCGTAATGGTCCGCCGGGCGTAATTCCCCAGTCGCGCTCGAACGGCGTCATCATGAGTTTTTCCTGCACGCCGATCCGGCCGCTGGGCGCGATGAGCCGTGCCGCGTTCACATAGCGACCGTCGCTTCGGCGACTAGGCCCGCTCGGCGCGAGGATGTGCATCTGGTGCCTCACTGCCAACGTTGCCAGATGGACGTCCATTTCCGGCAGGCGATCGGCGACGGCGGCGAGGGACAGGGCGAGATCCGCGGCAATGGCGTCATTGCACGTGCCAGCAATCTCCATCGCGCCATACTCGGGGAAAACGACGATTTGGGCGCCACCCGCGGTCGCCTCCGCCACCCATCGGCCGAGTTTCGCCTGGACAGCGGCCAGCGACGCCAACCTCTCGATGGGATACTGCGCGGCGGCCACACGCACAATGGACGGTTGAGCCTTGGCTAGAACGCTTTCCTCGTAGGTTGGGTCAAGCGCAGCGCGACCCCACTTTCCCGGAATCCCCCGAACGGTTGGGTCGCGGCCAGTGGCCTTGACCCGACCTACGCCGCTCGTCGAGCGATTACGATTTGGACCCTCCGGAAGAGGTTCACCGGTCGCCATGCTCACAGCGCCTTCAGCCAAAACTGCATCGCTTTCGCCGTCTCCTCGCTATCGCCCACGTCCCGCCAGCTGAATTGGCCCACGAGGCCATCGACTGGAAGAAAACCGCGTTTGCGCCAGAACGCGTCGAGGGGCACGTAATTCGTGTCCCGTGCAGGGTGATCGTCGGGGCGCACGACGGCGCAGAATGTCGCGTGCGTATAGCCACCGATCAGTCGCGCGTGCGTCTCGCGGTGATCGAAAAACGCCCGACCGATGCCGCGACCGCGATAGGCACGCAACAACACCGACTCGCCGAAATAGAAAATGCGGGAAACGTCGAAGCCACCTTTGCGAAACGGTTCGGCAAAAGCGTCGGCGTGGCCGATCATCGGCGCCGCAGTGGATACACCGACGATCTCCTCGTCATCAAAGGCCGCCACGACCACGGCCTGATCACTGCCGGCGAATTTCTCGAGGTAACCCTGCTCGTACGCCATCGTGCCGTCGTAGAGATAGGGCCAATCGCGAAACACCGTGATGCGGAGCCGCGCCAAAGCCGGTAGCGCCGGGATGATGGCCGCTCCCGTCAACGGCGCAACGCGGATCGTCATGCGTCGTCTCCCGCGACCTGCACGAGCCAGTCGGTCAGGTTGTAATAGGTGGTCACGCGCGTGATCAGTCCGCCTTCGATGGCGAAGAACGTGCCCCCGGGCAGCGAATAAGTCTGGCCTTTGGCGGGCGGCAAGCCTTCGTCGGTCTCGAGGTAACGGCCGTCGACGTTGAACTCGGCAGACGCGCGCCGGCCGTCTTCGGTGGTCATGATGACGATATCCGCCAGTTTTTCTTCGTAGCAGCGCGCCATGATTGCGCAGAAGGCGGCAAACTTGTCTTTGCCCGTGCGCCGCATGCCTTGATTGACATCGTGGGCGACACTCGCGGAGAGGCACGCCAGCATGCCGTCCGCATCACCCCGATTGAAGGCTTCGTAATAGCGCGCGATGAGGGCTGCGCTCGCCTGGTTCGACATGTCCATTCCACCTCGTGTTGACCGGTTTGCCGGCTGCTATAGCGAATGTCGAAGGCACAGGCGATGTTCTGTTGCGCCGGCGTGGCCAGCCGGGGATCGCGTTTCGACCCGCAATGTCACCACTTCACGAGATGCGGCTTCTGCTGGCGCCATCCCGCATCGGAGGGGAACACCGAGGTCATGGCGACGCG
>JANOKV010000022.1:0-10390 GCA_031419415.1 Hyphomicrobiales bacterium
GAAGAATGGTTGCCAGTCGGCCTGTAAGCCGGGTTCTGTCTGGAGGATTGCTCCTCCGCGACGGCCATTCATCTGGGATGCCCGTTGCCGGGCACCTCGAGCAACCAACCCGGGCGGCGGGCCTGGATGAAGCTGACGGACCCGAGTTGCCCCGCGCCCGTCGTGCCGCCCCTATTTGGTCTTGCTCCCGGTGGGGTTTGCCCTGCCAGCGCCGTTACCGGAACTGCGGTGCGCTCTTACCGCACCATTTCACCCTTACCCGATGCGGTGGCCGGCAAGCCGGGCCGCTTCGTCGGCGGTATGTTTCTGTGGCACTTTCCCTAGGGTCACCCCCGGCGGCCGTTAGCCGCCACCGCTCATCCATGGAGCCCGGACTTTCCTCCACCGACGACAGAGCCCGAGGACTCCAGCGTCGGCCGCGACCGTCCAGCCGACTGGCACGGCGGTGATAGGGGCCATACGTCGGCCACGTCAAGGCTCGTGCGTCATCGACGCGGGGAATGCCCACCGTGCTTTGTTTTTTCCCAGAGAAAGGGCTTCCGAAAAAGCTGCCACATGGCCCGATAGCCGGCGAATGAGATCGCCAGCCAATAGAGCGGCATCAGTAGCGCCCATGGGGCAAGCCAGCGGTTGCCGCGCCGGTTGACAGCCATCACGCCGACCAAAACCGAGGCTGTGAACCCCATCACCAAGTTGACGCCGGAGATCATCCAGAACCACGTGCCGAACTCTGCTTCCGGCGACTGGTAAAGCTGCCCGAACATCAGTTCCATCGCCAGCATGGCCCAGAACAGCGGATAGGCGATGACGGACAGCAGCATGCCGCCCATGAACACATGCAAACCCATAAAGCGGAATGCGCCCAGATCATGCCAGAGGGTCCTGGGTCGGCGCATGTGGACGATCCACGTCTGCATCCACCCTTTCAACCAACGCGTTCTCTGACGCCACCAATTGCCGAAATCGGACGGGGCTTCTTCCCACGTCGTCGAATTGAGTGTGGCGGTGCGGAGCCCGCGTCTCGCCAGTCGAATGCCCAGATCGGCGTCTTCGGTCACGTTGTAGGGATCCCATCCTCCGACGGCGCGCAAGGCGGCGATCGGAAAATGGTTGGAGGTTCCGCCCAACGGCATCGGCAGGCGCAGCCGCTCCAACGCCGGTAGGGTCGCATCGAACAGCACGGAGTATTCGAGCGTGAACTGTCGGGTCAGGAAGCTGGCATCTGGATTGTAGATGTTGAGGCGCGCTTGCAGGCAGGCTAAATCAGCGTCGCCCTGGGCAAAGCGATTGGCGGCCATACGGAGCTGGCCAGGCTCAGGGCGGTCCTCAGCGTCATAGACGACGACGAAATCACCGCGTGCGAGCTGCAGGGCGTAGTTGAGGGCTTTGGGCTTGGTCTGTGGTCCTCCCGGCGGGACGAGCACGACGCGGATGCATCCGGGCAGATCGAGCGCGGCGGCCGCTGCCTGCGTTTTGGCGTCCGAGCTTTCCAGGACCAGGAGGATATCGAGTTTCGGCGTGGGATAGTCGAGCGTCAGCAAGCATTTGACGAGCCGTGGCAGAACTTCTGCTTCGCCGTGGAGCGGCACGAGAATGCTGTAGATGGGCAGCGCGACATCATCCGCCGATGGCCAGCCCCGAGGCGCTGGAAACGAGGGCTCGGGCTCTGGTTGATGGCGCAGCAGCTCGATCGCGGACAGACTGCGCAGGAGGACCACGCAAAAGAAGGGCAGCGCCAGGGCCAGCGCGAAAAGGTTCAACGTGATATCGGGGGCGACCGCCAGGCCCCCGATCAGCACACCGGCGAACGTCGCCGCTACCAACCGCTGCCAGAGTGTGGAGCCGCCGCGCGCGGACAAATCGGGGTTGGTCGCGTCGAGCCCTCGCATGGCCTTCTGGAGCACTGCAGGACGATGGCGCGCGAGCAGAACGGCTTCCACATCGGCCGTCGTGACGAGCGCCATTCGGGTCCGCGCGCCGGAATCGCGGGTCAGTTGATCATGGAGCAGGCTCGGCAAGACGGCGATCGCGCGCACACCGATGCGGGGCGGGTTGCCGCGTAGGCTCACGCTCCAAGGCAGATTGCCATGTCCTGGGGGCCCTTTCGGCGGCAAAATCTCGGGCGCGCGGGCCACTTCGAGGCCCAGGTGCCAGGCCAGGGCGTCCACGTAGGCGGCCTCGCTCACCCAGCCTAGAGAAATCAAAACCTCGTGGACGGCGACGCCCGAGTCACGCGCCAGGTCGATGGCGCGTTCGAGCGTGGCGAAATCGATGCACTGCGCACATAGAAACGTATAATCTTCGCCTGGCGACGCGTGCCGGCCGTTTCCGAGGGTTGGCTGGCTGCGATCCACTCGCGATAGTATCGGCGGGTGAGTCGCTTGCGGCGCCCGCGATCTTGGCCCCGTGTCCGAGGCGCTCGGGACCGGCCTGGACAAGGAAAGCCGCGTTTGAGCCATTCGTCGCCTCGACTACCGTACGCTCCGCTGGAGCCAGATTGTGACGTGCTCGACGCAGAGCCAGTCGGGACAAGAGAGAAATGACGTTTGCGAGTTTAACCATGTTCGCTTCGATGGCAAAGCTCTGTCTCGCGGTGGCTGTCTCGGTCCAGATGGCGCAGGCGCAGGTGGTCAAATCGGCGCCGGCGGCGGCGGCCGAGGGGACGGAGAACACGGAGTTGCCCCGCCGGGTCGCCATTCGCTTCCTGACCGAGAGTGATTTCCCGCCCTTCCATTACTACGACGAGGAAGGGGTGCTCACGGGCTTCAACATTGATATTGCGCGCGCCGTCTGCCTCGAGCTAGCGGCGGCCTGCGATGTCCAGGCGCGCCCGTGGGACGAGCTGGTGCCGACGCTCAGGGCGGGTGACGCCGACGCCGTCATCGCCTCTCACGCCATTACGCCGGCCCTACTCGCGCAGGTCGAATTCACGGACCGGTACTACTACACTCCGGCCTGGTTTGCAGGCCGTCGCGACGCCGCCCGATCGACGCCGACGCCCGAGGGCCTTGCCGGAAAGAAGCTCGGCGTCGTCCAGGGCGGTCCGCACGAAGCCTATCTGCGGGCGTTTTTCCGCGAGTCGGCCATTGTCGTCTTCGGCAGCTCTGAGTTATCGCGGGATGCGCTTGCGAGCGCCAAAATAGACCTGATCTTCGACGACGGGATCAGCCTGGGATTTTGGCTGAACGGCACGCAATCGCGCGAGTGCTGCGAGTTTAGGGGCGGACCTTACATGGAGCCCAAGTATTTCGGCGACGGTATCGGCATCATCGTCGGTAAGCGGGATGCTCAGTTGAAGGGCCTGATCAATCAAGCGCTTCGCCGTGTGCGTGAGAGTGGCCGCTACGAAGAGCTGCTGCTGCGCTATTTCCCCAATCGCCTTTACTGAGTAGTGTTCAGCTGGTCTTTGCGTCATCAACCTTGACGGCGGGCGGTAGGGCTGGATATAGAGGCTGCCTCGGGCCTGCAGGCGAAGCCTTTGCGGGTCCGTATGGATTTTGCCCGCGCCTGCGCTGTGGCACCGCCGGGATTGTCCCGCCGGACGCCCATGAGCGCGCCCAGAGCCGGCCCGATACGAGGAGAGTGCGATGACGAGACGCTGTGAGCTGACGGGCAAGCTGCCGATGGCGGGGCAAAACCGCAGCCATGCCGAAAACAAGTCCAAGCGGACCTTTCGGCCAAATCTTTGCCGCGTCACGCTGATGAGCGACACGCTCAAGCGCAGCCTCCGGTTGCGGGTCAGCGCGCACGGCCTGCGCACTGTCGAGCACAGGGGCGGGCTCGACGCGTTTCTCGCCAAAGCCGCCAACGACGACCTGTCTCCGCGCTGCTTGAAACTGAAGCGTGAGATCGAAAAGCTCAAGGCCGAGACAGTGGCAGAAGCCGCAGAATAATACGTATTTCCCTTTCAAATTCCGACTACACCATGCGCGCAGTGTGCGGCCGTCGGCGGCTGCGCCATCCGATAAGATATTGTTTCACCTAAAATGTTTCCGTGAACCGGGAAGTCATGGCGTCGCTTTGAACCAAACTCTGGGCGCCCGGTCGCGTTGAACGCTTCCACGTTGCCAATTAAGTCGGCTGCCTATTTTGCTGACAGATGCCGGCACTTGATGAAAAAATAGGCGTCTTGACGACAATAATCGTGCACCCCAGCTCTGCTCGGCCTCGCTGTGTAAGCAGTCGACTGTATAAAATTCCCGATCACGCGTCTTAATGGTACGTCATTACAACGAGTTGAGAGATTATTTCCCGATTGTTTTCTGATTGGCACGTAGCTTGCCATCTATTAACCGTTCGCACATTTTTCCAGGAGGCTTCATGTCGGTCACGAGACGCACACTGCTCGGGGGCGCAGCTTTGGCCACGGCCCTTGCTTTCAGCAGTGTCCATGCCAGCGCGCAGGAAACGATTAAAATCGGAATACTGCATTCCCTTTCGGGAACCATGGCCATTAGCGAGACGACGCTGAAAGACGTCATGCTGATGTTGATCGAGGAGCAGAACAAGAAGGGCGGCGTTCTGGGCAAGAAGCTCGAAGCCATCGTCGTCGATCCGGCGTCCAATTGGCCGCTGTTTGCCGAGAAGGCCCGCGAACTCATCACGCAGCACAAGGTTGCGGCCGTGTTCGGATGCTGGACCTCGGTGTCGCGCAAGTCCGTGCTCCCGGTTTTCAAGGAGCTGAACAACATCCTCTTCTACCCCGTCCAATACGAGGGTGAAGAATCCGAGCGCAACGTGTTCTACACAGGCGCCGCTCCCAATCAGCAGGCGATCCCCGCTGTCGATTATCTGATGTCCAAGGACGGTGGCGAGGCCAAGCGCTGGGTGCTCGCTGGCACCGACTACGTCTATCCGCGCACGACCAACAAGATTCTCGAGGCTTATCTTCTGGCCAAGGGCGTGGCCAAAGAAGACATCATGATCAACTACACGCCGTTCGGCCATTCCGACTGGCAGACGATCGTGGCCGACATCAAGAAGTTTGGTTCGGTTGGCAAGAAGACGGCCGTCGTCTCGACGATCAACGGTGACGCCAACGTGCCGTTCTACAAGGAACTCGCCAACGCAGGCGTGAAGGCGACGGACATTCCCGTCGTGGCATTCTCGGTCGGTGAAGAAGAGCTCGCCGGCGTCGACACCAAAAACCTCGTGGGTCACCTCGCAGCCTGGAATTACTTCCAGTCCGTGAAGGACAAGGCCAACGAACAATTCATCGCTCAGTGGAAGGCCTTCACCAAGAATCCGAAGCGCGTGACCAATGATCCGATGGAAGCCCATGTCATCGGCTTCAATATGTGGGTCAAAGCGGTTGAGAAAGCCGGCACGGTCAATGCCGACAAGGTGATTGACACGCTGCCCGGCATCGAGACGGCCAACCTGACGGGTGGCATTTCGAAGATGTTGCCCAACCACCACATCACCAAACCGGTGCTGATCGGCGAAATTCGCGCTGACGGACAGATCGACACCGTTTGGAAGACCAAAGACCTGGTGGCTGGCGATGCCTGGACCAAGCACCTCGAAGGTTCGAAAGATCTCGAGGCCGATTGGGTCGGCAAGAAGTGCGGCAACTGGAACACGAAAACGAACAGTTGCGGCGCGAAGTAAGCGTCTGCAATAGATACCGCAGCGAGGGCATGCCACCATCTGGCGTGCCTTCGTTCTGGTGTTTTCTTCTTACGACGGATGGCGCCTGCGGTGGCAATGCCGCCTTCTGACTGACGATCCGCGGGGATGTCGCTAGATGCCGTTCATTCGCCGCTTGCTGCATGGCTTCTTGGTGCTGCTCGCGTTCGCGGTGCTGGTCACGCCGGTACGCGCCGATCTCACGGCGTCGCTGGCGCGCTTTGCCGACGACAGCTTTACAGAGACAGCTAAAGCCATCGAGGAAATCGCTGTCTCGGGCGTCCCGACGGCGGCGCTCATTCTCGAAGCCCTCGGTGACCGCCGCCTCATGCTCGATCCGGCAACGAAGGCAGTGTCGGTGCGCGACGCCACGGGCAAACACCTGGACCCCTCGACGGGACGTGCCGTGCCGACGCCTCCAAGCGACCTGGCCGTCGTGCGGGTGACCAACCGGCTGCGCAGCCAGATCGAAGCCGCTCTGGGCACGCTGACGCTGGCGGCCGCTGATCCGATCAAGCGCATTCAGGCGGCCGATGCGATCTTCAAATCGCGCGATGGCAAGACGTTGGCGGCACTGTCGGCCGCAATCGAAAAAGAAAAAGACCCAGCCGCTCGGCGCGCGTTCGAGCGGGCGCGTGCGGCTGTCGTGCTGGCCGATGACAGCGCGCTGGTCGCCGATCGGCGCACGGCGATAAAGCTTCTGGCCGATCGTGGAGATCAAGACTCGCTGGCCTTGCTGCGCGGCACACTGCTGGGCGCCAAGGATGCGGACTTCGCCAAGGCGATTGGGATCGCAATCGACGAAGTCGAAAAGCGCCAGCGCTTTCGGGAAACGGCGCAGAACTTATGGTACGGCCTGTCGCTGGGCTCCGTGTTGCTGCTCGCCGCCATCGGCCTGGCCATCACATTCGGCGTGATGGGCGTCATCAACATGGCGCACGGCGAATTGGTGATGATCGGCGCCTATACGACGTTCGTCGTGCAGGACGTCTTGCGTGCCGTCGCACCCGGCTGGTTCGATTGGTCACTTGCGATTGCCGTGCCGCTCGCGTTTCTCACGTCCGGGCTCGTGGGTCTCGCCATCGAGCGCGGCGTCATCCGTTTTCTGTATGGGCGACCGCTCGAGACGTTGCTCGCCACGTGGGGCGTCAGTCTCATCCTTCAGCAAACGGTGAGAACGGCCTTCGGGCCGACCAACCGTGAAGTCAGTTCACCGAGCTTCATGTCCGGCGCCTTCGACGTCGCTGGTGTGTCGATCGCCTACGGGCGGCTCTCGATCATCATATTCACACTGGTCGTGTTCGCGCTGCTGCTTTTGCTTCTGAAGGCCACCCCGCTCGGACTGCAAATGCGCGCGGTGACCCAGAACCGGCGCATGGCGTCGGCCATGGGCATTCGCTCGAGCCGCATCGACGCCATGACGTTCGCACTGGGATCGGGCATTGCGGGCATTGCAGGTGTCGCGCTGTCACAAATCGACAACGTCTCGCCCAATCTGGGCCAAGCCTACATCATCGACAGCTTCATGGTCGTGGTGTTCGGGGGCGTCGGAAATCTCTGGGGAACGCTGGTTTCGGCCTTTTTCCTGGGGATCGCGAACAAGTTCCTCGAGCCGTTCGCTGGCGCCGTGTTGGCGAAGATAGCGATCCTCGTGCTGCTCATCCTTTTCATCCAAAAGCGTCCGCGGGGGCTATTCGCCCTCAAGGGCCGGGCCGTCGAAGCATGATCCTCACGCTGCTCAAAGATGGAATCGACCGGCGGGCTGGGATCTTTCTCGGCGCGATCGCGGGCGCCGCACTTGTCGTCGCGATATTGAATCTGGGACTACCGGCGAGTTCACCGTTGCACGTGCCCAACCATGTCGTGGCGCTGTTGGGCAAGTATCTGTGCTACGCCGTTTTGGCGCTGTCGCTCGATTTGGTGTGGGGCTACTGCGGTATTCTCTCGCTCGGACATGCGGCGTTCTTTGCGCTCGGCGGCTACGCCATGGGCATGTACCTGATGCGCCAGATCGGAACGCGCGGCGTCTATGCGCATCCCTATCTGCCCGATTTCATGGTGTTCTTGAACTGGAAGGAGCTGCCCTGGTTCTGGTACGGATTTTCCTCCTTTCCGTTTGCGATGGCGATGGTCGTGTTGGTGCCGGGGTTGCTGGCCTTCGGCTTCGGCTGGCTGGCCTTTCGCTCGCGCGTCACCGGCGTCTATCTGTCGATCATCACGCAAGCGCTGACGTATGCGTTGCTGCTCGCCTTCTTTCGCAACGACATGGGATTGGGCGGCAACAACGGTCTGACCGATTTCAAGGACATTCTGGGCTATCCGGTGCAGGCGCAGGGCACGCGCGTCGCGCTCTTCGTGGCTTCGGCTGCACTGCTCGCGCTGTCGTTCGTGGTGGCGCGCGTGCTCGTGGGGTCGACGTTCGGAAAAATCCTGGTGGCGATCCGGGATGCCGAGTCGCGCACGCGCTTTCTCGGCTACCGCGTCGAGCGCTATAAACTCGCCGTGTTTACGCTATCGGCGTGCATGGCTGGCCTTGCCGGCGCGCTTTATGTGCCGCAGGTCGGCATCATCAACCCTTCCGAGTTCGCGCCGCTCAATTCGCTCGAGGTCGTCGTCTGGGTGGCGCTCGGGGGGCGCGGGACGTTGACGGGCGCCGTCGTCGGCGCGCTCACCGTCAATTATGCGCGCACCGTGATCACAACCGGGTTCCTGGCGCCCTATTGGTTGTTCGTACTCGGCTTCGTCTTCGTGCTGGTGACCATCCTGCTCCCGAAAGGCATCGTCGGGACGCTCGCGCAATACCGGCAAGCGCGTGAGGCGCGACGATCGTCGAAACCCAACGGGGGTGCGCTGCCCCATCCGGCGGAGTAGCACCATGCAGCCCAGTGCGACCCATCTCACGAGCGCGGTACTCTACCTCGACGGCGTCAGCGTGAGTTTCGATGGTTTTCAGGCACTCAACGAATTGTCGCTGATGCTCGAGCCCGGCGAGATGCGCGCCATCATCGGCCCCAACGGGGCGGGCAAAACGACGATGATGGACGTCATCACCGGCAAGACGCGGCCCGACGACGGAACCGTCATGTTCGCGGGCAACGTCGATCTCACCCAGCTCGACGAAGCCCAGATCGCCGAACTGGGCATCGGTCGAAAATTCCAGAAGCCCACCGTGTTCGAGAGCCACACCGTCGGCGACAACATTCGCCTCGCGCTGAAAGACCCCCGCGAACCGTGGTCGGCGCTGTTTGGTGCGCGCAATCGAATCGTGTCCTCACGCATCGACACCGTGTTGGAGACCGTTCGCCTCGTCGAACAGCGCGAGCGTCTGGCGGGTGATCTCTCCCATGGCCAAAAACAGTGGCTGGAGATCGGGATGTTGCTGGCGCAAGATCCCAAGCTGCTGCTCGTCGACGAGCCGGTAGCCGGCATGACCGATGCCGAGACCGAAACGACGGCGCATCTGTTGAAAGAAATCGCCAAGAGTCATTCGGTTGTCGTGGTCGAGCACGACATGACGTTCATCCGCGCACTCGGCGTAAAGGTGAGCTGCCTGCATGAGGGGCGGGTCATCGCCGAGGGCAGCATCGACGATGTCTCCGCCAACCCGCGCGTCGTGGAGGTCTACCTTGGGCGCTGAGAGACGAAGAGGGATGGCGGCATGCTGAGCGTCGAGGCGATCGACATGCACTATGGGGCCGCGCAAGCGCTGCGCAACGTGTCCGTCACGGCCGAGGCTGGTGCGGTGACGTGCGTGCTCGGCCGCAATGGCGTCGGCAAAACGAGCCTGTTGCGGGCGATTTGCGGCCAGCAAGCTGTGAGTGCGGGGAAGATTTTCTGGCAGGGCGACGATATTTCGACCCTGCCGTCTGTCGAGCGGGCGCGCCGGGGCATCGGCTTCGTGCCGCAGGGGCGCGAGATTTTTCCGCTGCTCACCGTCAAAGAAAACCTGGAGACGGGATACGCCGTGCTTCGCCGCGCGGACCGTCATATTCCGCCGGTGATTTTCGAACTCTTCCCCGTGCTCGCAGACATGCTGCGGCGGCGCGGTGGTGATCTGTCGGGTGGCCAGCAGCAGCAGTTGGCCATTGCGCGTGCTCTCGTCATGCGGCCAAAGCTGCTCGTACTCGACGAACCGACCGAAGGCATTCAACCGTCGATCATCAAGGACATCGGACGCGCAATCGACTACCTCAGACAGCAGGGCGAGATGGCGATCCTGCTGGTCGAGCAGTATTTCGAGTTCGCGCGCGACCTTGCGGATCGCTTCGCGGTGATGGACCGTGGGCAGGTCGTCCTGGCTGGGACACGCAGCGAGATGGTGGAAGCCGATGTACGCAGGCGACTGTCGGTCTGAGACGGGCCCCGCCGAGGCCGCCCGGCGATTGGCCGGCGTGCGGGTTTTGGGCGGGGTGCGGGCACGCGTTCAGCCCCGAGACGGTCGCACACGCCTGGCCGACCTCGCCGAGCGCGGTGGGTACAGGATGAAGTTTCCGGCGGTCGAGGGCGCTCACCTCGAAGCCATCCAAATCAATACGGGCGGCGGCGTCGCCGGTGGCGATCATCTCCGATTTGACTTTGCGGTGGACGACGGTGGCGATGCCGTATTTTCGACGCAGGGCGCCGAGCGCATTTACCGCTCACTGGGCCCGGCCGCGGAGGCCGATATCGCGCTGACGGTCGGCGGCCGCGCGCGTCTGGATTGGCTGCCGCAAGAAACCATTCTTTACTCCGGCGCCCGATTGAAGCGGCGCTTCGAGGTGGA
>JANOKV010000023.1:0-4998 GCA_031419415.1 Hyphomicrobiales bacterium
GCCGAGGCGGTGTCGGGCCTTTGGCCTGACACCGTCAACCGATTCGTCAGAACGGAATCTCGTCGTCGATTTTCTTGTCGAAGCCGCCCTTGGCGGGGGCTTTGGCGCCGCCGGATGCGGGAGCCGAACGTCGCCCACCCATGTCTCCGCCGCTGCCACTGCTACCGCCGCCCATGCTGCTGCCGCCGTTGCCGCCGCTCCCGTAATCGGCGTTGTAGTCGGCTTGAGCACCTTCTTGCATGCCGGTTCCGGCGCCCATGCCGCCGCCACGCGCATCGAGCATGGTCAGCGTGCCGTTGAAATTTTGTAGCACGACCTCGGTCGAATAGCGCTCCTGGCCGTCCTTGTCCTGCCACTTGCGCGTCTGCAACTGGCCTTCGATGTAGAGCTTGGCGCCCTTCTTGACGTACTGCTCGACCACCTTGCAGAGGTTTTCATTGAAAATCACGACCGAGTGCCACTCGGTTTTTTCGCGCTTTTCGCCAGAATTCTTGTCTCTCCACGATTCCGTCGTGGCGAGACGCAGGTTGGCGATTGGTCGACCGTCCTGGGTGCGACGCATCTCGGGATCCTTGCCCAGATTGCCGACCAAAATCACTTTGTTGACGGACCCGGCCATGATTGGTCTCCATCTCTCGATCCGGCACGGCCTCGCCTCCTCGACGAGGTCATCGTGCGATTCTCCGACTGTGAACCTAATGCCCGGGTCCCTGCAGCGGGGACCGAAGGTCGGCTTGTCCACCGATTTTCACGGCGGGACGCAAGTTCACATTATGTTCCATGGATACGTGATCCACACGGCGGATGCAACACCAGAATTGAAATGGCTCGCCTGCGGCCCGTTCAGGCGTTCAACGAATTGGGGCCAGTGGGGCCGGCGGCGGCTTCGCGCTTCTTCATGAGAAGGGACGCGAAATCCACCGGATCGAGCAACAGAGGTGGGAATCCGCCTTCGCGGGTCATGTCGGCCACGATGCGGCGCAGAAACGGGAACAAGAGGGCCGGGCAATTGACGTGCAGCATCGGCTCCATGACGCCGGGCGGGGCGTTCTCGATCTTGAACAAGCCAGCGTAGATCATCTCGATCTCGTAGATGGTGCCGATGCTGGCGCTGGCTCGCGCCTTGAACACGATCGCGGACTCGTAGACGTCTGGCCCGATCTGCATGGGCTGGACGTTGATTTCCAGATTCAACGTCGGCTCCTGCGGGGCGCCGGCTACGAGCTTGTGGACGTTGGGGTTTTCGAACGAGAAGTCTTTGATGTACTGGCCCAGCACACGCACCTGCATCTGCGGGGGTTGGGCGGTGGCGCCGGAACCGTTGGTGGGCGATTCTGCCATGGCAAGCCTCATTTCGTTCGTTCGTGTTCATTCGGGCGGCGAATAAGGCTGGCTAACACGGGCTGGGCGCGCGCCACAATCGGCAATCGATCAACCAAATCACGGATTGGAGGTCCCCTCCGGCGGCTTACGGTGCGGATCGGGCGCGCGCTCGTCGACACGGGTGAATTCGCCGTCGATGACGGGGCCGGCGGTGGTTGCCGAAGGCCGCCCGGTGCGCGGATCACGCTCGTCGAAACGCCCGTCGCCATGGGCAGTCGAGGCGCCAACGGCGAAATTGCCGAATAGTGTGCGACCCAGGCCCCGCGCCAAAAAGCCCCGCACGACAGGCACGAGCATCAGCAAGCCAATCGTGTCGGCCATCACTCCGGGCGTCACGAGTAGCACGCCAGCGACGACGACCATGGCGCTATCGACCATCGGAGCCAACGGCGGCTCGCCCCGCTGTATGGCCTGCTGGACACGAACCGCAGCATTTGTCCCGTTCTGGACGATGATGGCCATACCCAGGATCGCGGTCAGCAAGATGATGGTCAGCGTCCACCAGAAACCGATTTTGCCGCCGACTTGGACGAGCACGATGAGCTCGAGCAGCGGGAAGGCAATCAGCACCACGAGGGGGATCAATCGCATGTGGGCCGCCCCGTCGTTGATTCATGGCTAATATCGATTTTATTGGTTTTAGGGACCCGCGCGCCAACGGCTGGGGCTCCCCATGGCGTGGCAGACGACGACATGATCGCGTCGCATTCGCCAGAAAAACGCTGGGTGCGAGGCTTGGCTTCGAGGCTGGGATACCCTAAGTTCATGGTCTCATGCTCGGATCGGCTTGCAGGAGCGTCGTCTTACAAACTCCTCGGGATTGATCATACAGTTTCGGCTCTGTGCCGGGAATGCATTCTGATCGCCTCGAGATCGACATCGGCGGGTATCGCTTCATCCTCGGCTGGAAAGCAGCAACGCACATGGACGGCAACTTATTCACGCTGATTTTCCTCGTCCTCGCGGTCGTCATAATCCTCAAGTTGCGCAGTGTGCTCGGACGGCGCACCGATGACGACGAAAAGCGGGTCGATCGCCAAGCCGAACGCATGCGGGCGGCGGCGCGTGAGTCGAAAGACAAAGTGGTGGCGCTACCCCGCCGTGAGCGACCTGGCCAGGAACCGGCAGCCGCTACAGCGACCGCCCCGCAGGTTGGCCTGGGAGAAAACAAGGTGCGCGCATTCGCATCCGGCGATGAGACGCTCGCCGATGGCCTGATCGCCATTTATAAAGCCGACAACAGCTTCGATCCCGAGCAGTTCCTGAACGGCGCGCGCGCTGCCTACGAGATGATCGTCACGGCGTTTGCGGAGGGCAACCGCAAGACGCTGCGCAACTTGCTCAGTCGGGAAGTGTTCGACGGTTTTGCCGCCGTCATTGCCGATCGCGAGAGTCGCGGCGAAATGATCGAGCATGGTTTCGTGGGCATCACCAAATCAGAAATCATCGAGGCCGAAGTGAAGCGCACGACGGCGCATGTCACGGTCAAGGTGGTGAGTGAGCTGATCTCCGCGACGCGAGACAAGGCTGGCGCGGTGTTGTCCGGCGACCCCAACAAGATCAAGGAAGTGGTCGATATCTGGACGTTCGCCCGCGAGCTGACATCGCGCGATCCGAACTGGAAACTGGTCGCGACACAGGCGCCGAACTGAAAAATGCCACAGCCGTCTGGTTTTTGGGGAGGACGAGGCGGGGAAGAGAAGTTGCGCGGTGGGGGACTGGGGGACGTGTGATCGGCGTGAGTTGGGTGAAATGCGCCGGCGCGCTGTCGGGCGTGGCGCTGGCATTGGGGCTATTTGCGCCGAGTTCTGTCGTTTTTGCGCAAACATCCGTGACGACGACCAGCAACCCGGCCATGGCAAAAAGCGCAGCATCGTTCGTCCAAATTTCCTTCGCCGACCTTCCGGGGTGGGTCGATGACGATCATTTGGCTGCCCTGAAAGCGTTTACCGCGTCCTGCCCGAAAGTGCAGGCGCAAGCAGCGAAAGCAGGTCCGGGGCGCACGCCCGTGCCGCCGGATTTGTTGGCCGCGTGCGTGGCGGCGCTGGCGCTACCGGCCAAAGTCAAAGCCAGCGACGCCCGCCAGTTCTTCGAGCGCCATTTCCGGCCGCATCGCGTGTTGCACAAGGCGGCGGTGGGATTGTTCACCGGCTATTGGGAACCTCTTCTCGAAGGCTCACGCACGCGCACGGAAAAATTCAAAACTCCGTTGCACAAGCGTCCAGCAGACCTCGTCACCCTCGTCGATGAAACGAAGCGGGGCACGGTCGGAAGCACGCTGACGCATGCCCGGCAGACGGCAAATGGGGTGGTTGCGTTTGCGACGCGTGCCGAGATCGACGCCGGGGTGCTCGATCCTCAAAAACTGGAACTGCTCTGGCTCGCCGATCCGGTCGATGTGTTCTTCCTGCAGATCCAGGGCTCGGGTCGCATTCGTCTAACGGACGGCACGACGGTGCGCGTGCACTACGACGGCAAGAACGGGCATCCCTATACGTCGATCGGCCGCTATTTGATCGATAAGGGATTGCTCGCGGCCGACAAGGTGTCGATGGGCGCGCTCGCCCGTTGGCTGCGCGCCGATCCCGCGCGCGGACGACAGGTGATGCAGCAGAATGCGTCCTACGTGTTTTTCCGCGAATTGCCGAACGACGCCAAGGGGCCGTTGGGGGCCTTGGAGATCCCGTTGACGACAGGCCGCAGTCTCGCCGTCGATCCAAGTGTGCATACGCTGGGCAGCCCGATCTACGTCAGTGCGCCGACCTTGACGCATGCCTTGAAGGGCAAGGCCTACAATCGCCTGATGGTTGCGCAGGATGTGGGGTCGGCGATCAAAGGACCAGAGCGCGGCGATATCTATTTCGGGTCCGGCGACAAGGCTGGCCGGATCGCGGGCATCACCAAGCATCCCGGCCACTTCTATGCGCTGATCGCACGCAAATCGGCAGCCGAGCCGGCCGTCGCTCCGACGGCGCCAATCGCTTCGGGCAAAGCGTCCACCAAGGAGGCCAGCCGGTGAAGCGGCGAACGCCAGCCGGCGCACGTAGCAACGCTTCGCCTCGGCCAACGCGCTCGAAAGGCCGGCTGACCACGGAAGAAGAGGCGCTGTGGCGGCAGGTCGCCACGTCGATTGCACCGTTGACCCGGAGCAAGGCGCGCGTGCCCGAGCGTGAACTGCCCGAGGCAGCCGCAGCGGTACGGACCACATCTGGTGGCGCGCCCAAGGGCCAGGGGCCCGCACGAGCAGCCGAGAAAATACCGGCTGCGGGGAAAGGTGCGCGCGAAGCCCGACCGCCGCCAATTGCTGCGCCGGCCAAGCGCGCCGCGCCGCCGCTTGCCGATTTCGAGAAACGCAAAGCCCGGCGGATCGCCACTGGGCGTGTCGAGATCGAGGCGCGGATCGATCTGCACGGGCTCTACCAGAGCGAGGCGCATCATCGACTGGCGGGATTTGTGCGCCGCGCTGTCGCCGATGGGCTGTCGACGGTTCTGGTGATCACCGGCAAGGGCGCGCGTCGCTCGACGTCACGCGCGGATACGCCGTTCGATGATCCCGATCCGCGCGATCATGGCGTGCTGCGGCGCAGTGTGCCGATGTGGCTGGGCGAGCCCGAG
>JANOKV010000024.1:0-3156 GCA_031419415.1 Hyphomicrobiales bacterium
ACGGTTGCGCTGCCCTCACAGCGGCAGGGTTCGGGCCGATCGATTATCTCGAGGTGCGCGACGCGGAGACGTTGCGCGCGTGGACCCCAGGCGTTGGCCGTCCCGGTCGGGTGCTGGCCGCAGCCTGGCTCGGCAAGACGCGGTTGATCGACAACGTCGCGGTGTGATCAGATCGACGGCAGGAATCGCTTCTCCTGAAACTGCCGGAACCAGCGGGCGAACATGACTTCGGTGTCCATGACCTCGTGGAAACCGGCCTGTTGTAACTTGATGGTCGACACGATGGCCGGTGGTCCCGATGTCTTGCGCCCATAGCCCATCGTGTAGTCGGCGTATTGGAACGAGAGACCGACGAAGGCGTCGAGGTCAGGCTGCACGAGCCCATGCGTGGCCGCGAGCCGAGCCCAATCATCGCGACGCGGCGCAATGGTCTCGACGAGGGACTGGGGAACGTGTGCGCCAGGCTTCATGCCGAGAGAGCGGGCGATGGCGGGCCAGACGTTGGGCCAGGTGAAGGCATCACCGTTGGTGACGTTGAAGGTTGCGTTGCCCGCGTTCGGTCGATCGCCACACCAGGCGATGACGTTGGCGAGCACGTCGGCATCGATCGCCTGGGCGACGCGCTCGACGCCGCCGGGGAAGGGCAGATCGGCGCGTCCGTCGGATTTCAGCAAGGCCGCATAAGCGCCGATGGCGGGGATGACATTCATGGCGCTGCCCGTGGACTCACCGACGATCAGCACAGGGCGCAGAATGGAGAACGACCACGGCTTGCCGGCTTGGCGCGCCCGCAGGAAATCTTCCTGGTTCCAGTAGAAATTCGGAATGTCGCGCGCCTCGTCGCGATCCTCTCGGGCGGGCAACTTCAAGGGGCGCACATGCACGCCATAGGCCTTCGTGCCTTGCAGCAGCGTGACGTGGCGCAGGTTGGGGGCTGCGGATTCGAGTGGTCCGAGTAAGTTGCGCAGCATGGCGTCGTTGATGGCGATCTGCTCGGCTTCGCGCCACCCCGAGACCAGACCCGGCTGCTCGTAGAGAGCGGCGAACACGACGTGCGTCACGTCGCGCATGGCGGCGAAGACGTCGACGCACTGGCGCGCGTCGGTCAGATCGGCGGCGACGAAGCGCGCACCATAAGTGTCGTCGGGGCGGCGGCGCGAGACGGCGATGACATCGCAGTCTGGCTCACGCGCGAACCGCTTCATCGCCGCATAGCCGACGAGACCGGACGCGCCGGCGATCAGGATGGATTTTCTCACGGGCGCGCGCTCACGATCTGGGGGGCTTCACTCTTGCGGATAACGCCAGGGTTTGGCCGGCTGCGTCGCGCCCTCGTCGATCGTCCAGTGGGGGATGGAAAGGCCGGGGGAGACATCGGCAAACACCATGCGGACCCGCGTACCGATGCCGACCGTCTTGACCAGGTTTGCCGGCGCCAATTTGCCGTCGGGCGTCACGAGATTGCCGACGACGCGCAGCGCATCGTGCGACGTCGGCTTGCCCTTCTGGGTGTCGAGATCGACGATCAGGATGAGATAGGGCGTCGCCGCCTTGAAGGCGGGTTGAATGGCGTGATGCACTTCCGTGTAGGAATGCACCGCGCCTTTGGCCTCGACTGGCGTCCAGGTGCTCTTGGGCGAGGCGCAGAACGGACACGCCGTCGTCGGTGGATAGCGCATCAATTTGCAGTCGTCACAGGCCTGCAAATGGAAGGCATGGTCGGCGCAATGCTGGAAATATCCGATGTTCTCTCCATCGAGATCGTCGATGACGAGCGGCATACCGAGATACTGGCCTTCGATTGACATGGGTGTTTCCCCTTTCTCGATTCCGCTCAAGCTTTTCGCATGACCATGGATGAGGCCGTGCCCGGATTGGCCCAGCCGAGGTTGGCGGTCACCTCGCATTTCTTCACCTGGCGGCACCCGCCCTCGCTGTAATCGTAGGTGTGCTGGCGTTTGCCGTCCGGACCGATGGGGCAGCTATCGTCCACGTCGTGGCGGAGCTGGCGCACGTTCTCGATGACCATGTTCATGCCGTGCGTGTAGCCCTCGCACAGATGGCCGCCCGAGGTGTTGTTGGGGCGCTTGCCGCCGAGCTTGATGGTGCCGTCCGACACGTACTGGCCGCCCTCGCCCTTCTTGCAGAAGCCGTAGTCTTCGAGCTGCAGCATGGTGGTGAACGTGAAGGCGTCATAGGAGCCCGTGACGTCGATATCCTCGGGGCCTACGCCGGCATTGGGCCACAGGATATTTTTGGCGTAGTGGCCAGCGACCGTCGATATGGGACCGTGCTGGTAGTGCATGTCGATGCGCGGCTTCGACACGCGCCCCGCGATGGCGCGAATGAGGGCCGGCGGCTGGCGCATGTCCTTGGCGCGATCGGCGCGCGTGACGATGATCGCCGTGGCGTTATCGGTCTCGACGCAGCAGTCGAGCAGATGCAGCGGCTTGCAGATGATGCGGCTCGAAAGCACGTCCTCGACGGTATAGCGCTTCTTGTAATAGGCCTTGGGATTATTGGAGGCGTGCTCGGAGTGGAACTTCTTGACGTGTGCGACCTGGGCGGGCGTCGTGCCGTAATCGTGCATGTGGCGCATGAAGGTGGGCGCGAACATCTGGCCGGCGCTCTGCCAGCCGTAGGCGCGCTGATGGATGGTGTCGCCGATGACCGGGGCCGCCGAGCGGGGTCCCGTGCCGCCGATGCGCACTTGGCTGAAGCCGTTCATGGCGCGGAAGATCACCACGGCTTTGCACATGCCGGCTTCCATGACGCCGATGGCGATGCCGACCAGCGCTTCGGTCGATGAGCCGCCACCGAACACGTCCATGTAGAAATTCAGGCGGATGCCGAGATCGCCGGCCATGAATGTCGAGAATGTCGAGTCGACGCCCTGATAGGACAGCATGCCATCGACATCGGAAGGTTTCAGCCCCGCGTCGGCCAGCGCGTTGCGGATCGCCCAGGTGCCGAGCGCGCGCGTGGTCTTGTCGGAGCCGCGCACGTAGGTCGTCTCGCCGACGCCGACGATCGCATACTTGTCGCGCAGATATTTCGGGGTCGTGGCATCGGTGTCTGCTGGCAACGGCATGGCGTGCTCCCTTGGCATGGCGCGCCACCGCTCGGTGATGTGCCCAGACGAGTGTAGGGCAGCGG
>JANOKV010000025.1:0-7664 GCA_031419415.1 Hyphomicrobiales bacterium
GCACATCGTCGCGGAACGCGGATGCCGCCGCGACTGCGGCAGGCGGAAATGCGCCCTGCATGTCACGTGCAACGTCAGCTTGCTCAGCGCACTTCGGCAGGCCGTGGTGGCCGGAAACGGCGTGCCACAGGCAATCGAACGAACCCCAATCCCAGCCGTCAATCCAGTCTTTCAGGGCTGGCTTCAGGCCGAGCACACGGCGGGCGCGCGAGGCGAGGTGGGCGTGGTCGCCATCCGTGCGGGGATTGGCGGGATAGGGTCCAAGTACGTCGACGGGCCACGCGTCTGAGACCTTGGCTTGGAACGTGGTCGCAAATTTTCCGATATCGTGCAGTGCAATCAGCGTGACGATGAGGCTGCGAAAAGCGTCGGCGTCCTGCGTGCCGGCCAAGCCCGCCAACGCGGCCAGCCGGCGTGGGTTTTGTCGCAACAGCGCATCGGCGACGGCGGCCACGTCCAGGCCATGATAGGGGAGCGGGTGCCACGTCAGCGGGTCATCCGGCAGCGGCCCACGCGCTTTGCCCCAGAAGTGGAGGTAGGGTGGATGTTGCATGAGCTCAGTTCCTAGCTGCCAAACGTGTGGCAAAGGAGACGGTGCTGGGGTATCATAGGGCGGTCAATACCTCCGTTCCCCGCACACGCGGGGCTGAACCGTGCTTGCGCGTCGGCGGTACCGATAAAGGCAGCCGATCCCCGCCCACGCGGGGCCCCTAATTACCATCCTAAGTGTTTACGTGTGGGTGGAGACGGAGGGAGTTGACTAATTTCTTCGATTATGCGAGATCGACAACGTCGAAGGGATATCCTTTCGAAACGAAAACGGGCCGCCAAATGGCAGCCCGTCGATCAATCGAGTTGCGACCTCAGTTTACCAGGCCGGAGTCGCAACCCAACCTCAGGAAAAATATACCATGGGTTTCGAATCTAGTCCACCGCGCCACCGTGCGCCCGCCGGCGGCCGCCGCCTTTCTCGTGCGGACGCTGCCCTCGTCAAGGCAATGCTGGCGCAAAACTTTCGTCAGCATGACATTGCCGCCAAATTCTTCGGTGTGAATGGCGGCCGCGTTTCCGACATCGCCACCGGCAAGAAATTCATAGATGTGCCGGCGGCCTCGGAGGCCGATTTGGCGACCTTCCTGTCGTCCGGCCAAACGCCCCACTGACCCTAGACGACGGCGCCTCGCCCTCACCTGCCGGTCTCACGTCAGTGCCGTGCACAACCTGTGAGGAACGGCTCTGCGTGCGCTCGAGATGCCGTCACCCTTTTGCACTCGCTCCGCTTACGTGATCGTGTAGGCCCAACTTTTACGGGGGAACCTTTTCATGACGACCTACAATCTGCTGCGCGAGCCCTGGTTGCCGGTGGTTCGTGCGGATGGGACACGTACGCCCGTTCGATTGCGCGACATCACTGGCCCTGAAATCAGACGCGTCGACACGGGACGCGGCGATTGCGACATCGCGCTGACCGAGCTGCTGATCGGACTGCTGGCTATCGCGCTCGATCCGCGTGTGAGCAATGTCAAATGGATCAAACGCTGGCGAAATCCGCCGAGCCCCGCTGAGCTGGATGCGGCGTTCGAGCCGTTCGCCAAAGCGTTCGATTTCGACGGCGCCGGCGCGCGGTTCTTCCAGGACATCGAGGACCTGATGGGTGGCACGACACCGGTCGGCGCCCTGCTAATCGATGCGCCAGCGGAGCATTTTGTCAAACCGGGCAGCGTTCGCGTGCTGTCGCGGCGAGGTGCTGCGATCGTTCTGGCGACGTTGCAGACTTGCGCGCCGGCTGGCGGCGCGGGACATCGAACGTCACTGAGGGGTGGTGGCCCATTGACGACCGTCGTCATACCTGGCACGGCGGATGGCGCTCCGCCGACGCTATGGCATCGCCTCTGGGCCAACGTGCCGGAAGGCTTCGGTGCGACGCCCGCCGAGGCCTCCGGCGTATTCCCCTGGCTCGCTTCAACGCGCGTCTCTGACAAGACCAGCAAGACGCCAATCACCACGCCGCTCGATGTCCACAAGGCGCAGGCGTTTTTCGGCCTACCGCGACGCATTCGCTTGAAGTTCGGGGCCAACCCGGACCGACTCTCTTGCGATCTGACGGGCGACGTCGACGACGTCATCGTGCGCGAGTACGTGACGAAGCCGTGGGGCACCAACTACACAGGCTGGGGCAAGGAGCATCCGCTGAGCCCGAGCTACAAGCCCACACCTACGGCAGCCGAATTTCTCCCTGTGCATTTAAAGACGTCGCGGGTCGGATACCGCCAATGGCTGGGCTTCATTTTCAAGCCCAACCCGAACGCGGGGGACGAAATCAATTCAGAGCTGCCGGCTGCAGCAATCACTACGTTCTACAGCACGCGCAAAGGTGAACTACTGGATGAAAACGCGGCCATTATCAAGAACGCTCGCCTGCTCGTCGCCGGGTACTATCTGGACAACATGAAGCCGCTCGAGTTCGGCGAATCCCTCCTGCCATTGATCGCCGTCGCCCCCGAGCAGCAAACTGAAGCCGCGCTGCTCGCTCATGCCTGGGTCGATGCGGCGGAAATGGCGGCGAGCACCGTCGGCATTGCGGTCAGGCAAGGGCTCTATGGCGACAACCCCAAGATCGCCGCAGGGGCAGCCGTCCTCGACAACGCCAAGGTCCGATTCTGGGTCGACACGGAGCAGGCCTTTTTCACGCAGCTGCCGGCGGCCATAAATAGTCTGCCGGCTGCTGACGCCCCAGACGAGACTGCAAGAACCCACCGCCAGGCTGTCGGTAAGACTTGGCTCGAATCGATGCGGCGCGCCGCGCTCGCGATCTTCGACACAGTGGTTCCGATCGATTCCGCCGATCTCGAGGACATCGACGATTACAAGACCATCGTCGATGCGCGCCGCTTTCTCACGGCCACCTTCGCGGGCCTGACGCCGAGTGGGCGCAAGCTGCACGCACGACTCGAGCAACCCGAGCAGCCGAAGCCGAAGAAGACCAACAAGACCAAGGAGACTGCGGCATGACCACGGCAACATCCGAACCGGTCGACACCGGGACCGAGACCGAAAAGAAGCCCAGCCGGCGATGGTCGAAGTACAGCGAACAGGCCGGAGCGGCATTCCGTTGGTGGAACGCCATGCAGCCAAAGTCGCACGAGCACGGCACAACCCCCGGCGACCGGGCGGCGCTGGCGCGCCTGCGCCGCAGCGGCAATCCGCTGGAACTCGCCGTCGAGCCGGCCACGGCCGAGTTGTTTCGCAAGCTCGCGTTCGACGGCACTTCCCCCAGCGAACGGTCGATTGACCGGGACATTGCTACGGCCGCTGTACTAGCGGGCGTCCTCGCCCACATCCGCAAACCGGTGGGCGGTTCCCTCGCCCGCGCCATGGGCGGCAAGCGTGGCGACCGCGCGGTCGTCTCCGCTATTCGCATGAAGCGTTTCATGGCAGCCCGCGAGCCAGAGGACGTGCTCCGGCAATACCAACGCATCCTCGCCATGCTGGGAGATACCGCCGACGTGCGCGACGTCGCCGAAAACGTCCTCGCCTGGCTCGATCCGTCGCCCGCTGGCGACCGCGCCCGCACGCGCTTTGCCTTTGCCTATCACGGCACGACGCTTGAAGACGCCGATTCCCTCGAAGTCGAACCCGCCCCCTCATCCGCCCACACGAAGGCTTGACCCATGACCCGCTTCATCCAGCTCCACGCCCTGACCGTCTACGCGCCGTCCAACCTGAACCGCGACGACACCGGCCGACCGAAGTCCGCCAAGTTCGGCGGCGCCGAGCGCTTGCGCATCTCCTCCCAGGCGCTGAAACGCGCCATCCGCACGAGCGATGCCTTTCACGCTCGCGTCGCCGGCAATCGCGGCGAACGCACGCAGCGTCTCGGCGAGGTCCTTCGGCTGCATCTGATCGAAAAGGGGATGGTCGAGGACAAGGCCAAGACCGGCGCGCGCGAGATCGCCAAGGTCTTCGGCGCCTTGGAAGATGAGAATGCGACGAACAACAAAGCGACGTTTATCAAGCAACTCGCCTTCATCTCGCCCGAGGAGAAAACTGCTGCATTGGCTCTCGCCGACAAGCTGGCGGCAGGCGAAACGCTACCTAAGGACACGAAGGACCTCGTGCCCCTGGTGCTGCGCAAATCCGACACCGCGACAGACGTCGCCATGTTCGGCCGGATGCTTGCCGACAATCCGGATTTCAATCGCGAAGCCGCCGTGCAGGTTGCGCACGCCATCACCACGCACAAGGTGGACATCGAGGATGATTTCTACACCGCCGTCGACGACCTCAAGAAGCCATCGGAGGACGCCGGAGCGGGCTTCATCGGCGAACTCGGCTTCGGCTCGGGCGTGTTCTACCTCTACGCCTGCATCGACCGCGATCTGCTGGAAAAGAACCTCGGCGCCAACACCACGCTCGCCGATACGGCCATCACCGCGTTCATCGAAGGTCTGACCACCGCCTCGCCCAGCGGCAAGCAGGCGAGTTTCGCCAGTCGCGCACGTGCGAGCTACTTGCGCGTAGAGAAGGGTTCGCAACAGCCGCGCAATCTAGCTGCGGCATTCTTCAAGCCTGTCACCGGCGAGGATTTGTTGAAGCGTTCGATCGCGCTCATCGAGGACAAAAAGCATGGCATTGCCGCGCAGATGAACGATGCTTATGGCCCCTGCTTCGATAAAGCCAAATCGATGCAGTTCATTCCCGGAGACCCAGACAACCAAGGCTCGGTGCCTAGCCTGATCACGTTCGCATTGGAGGCCTAATCCGATGCGTCGATATCTTGTTTTCACGCTCGCTGCGCCGCTCGCCTCGTTCGGCACGTTGGCTGTCGGCGAACGGCGACCGACCTGGGATCGCCCGTCGAAATCGCAGACTATCGGGCTGGTCGCGGCGGCCCTCGGCATCGAACGGATCGAGGAGGAGCGCCAGCGCGCCCTCGCTCGCTCGTTCGGTTTTGCCGTGCGCGTCGACGATCCTGGCCAGTTGTTGACCGACTATCACACTACGCAGCAGCCATCCGGAGCCTCGATCCGCCGGCGGTTGCGCCAAGGGCTCCCCGTGGACACGCGTCGTGACGAGCTGCTGTGCGACGATATCGAAACTGGACTGTCGCGACGCGAGTTGCGCGAGAGTGCGGCCTACACGATCGCGCTGTGGGAGCTGGCGGATGCAGAGGTACAGCTCGACGACATCGAACGCAACTTGCAGACCCCTTGTTTCGTCCTTTATGCCGGACGCAAGGCCAACGCGCTCCAATTCCCGTGCGGCCCTGCCGTCGTGGAGGCGACCGATGTCGTCGGCGCATTCGCGGCCTTCGATGCCGCAGACACTAAGCGCCGCAAGTTCCGAGACCACTGGTCGCCCGCGTGGCTGATCGCAAACAGAGCCCAGCGACCGGCACGGATCCATTCCGACACGGACGGATTGGACCGACAATCGATCAGCCAGATCGAAGAACGCCGCGACATCCCGGAAAGCCGCGCCAAATGGCGATTTCTTCGCCGCGACGAAGCTCTTTTGATTGTGTCTCGACCGGAGGCGCCTGCGTCATGACCACGCCGCTCAACCTGTCCCGCGTGCGCCTCAAGACGCTGCGCGGCGAAGCGCTCGCGTCGATCGCCCCTCTGTTGATGCCGACCGATCCCCAGCAGCGCGCCGGGCACGCCCATCGCGTGCTGTGGCTGTTGTACCAGGACGTTCCCGACGCCGAGCGTGATTTTCTCTGGCGTGACGAAGGTGACGGCCGCTTCATGCTGTTGTCGCATCGCCCGCCGACCGACCCGAAAGGGCTGTTCGACATTCAAACCAAATGTTTCGCTCCCGAACTCGAGGTCGGTGATCGGCTGGCCTTCGTGCTGCGCGCCAACCCGGTCATTCGATTGGATCAGCAAGAGACGCGCACGACCGGGAAGGGTCGTGTCACCCCCAAACGCAAGAAGGTCGATGTGGTGATGCATGCCCTCTACAACATCCCTGCCAGCCAAAGATCTGCGCAGCGCGATAACATCGCCGCGCAGGCGACTTCGGCCTGGCTCATCGCGCAAGGGGCAGGAGCGGGCTTTCGCCCGGTCGGACCGATCACGTCTGATGGTTACACCCAGATCGGCATCGAGCGCCGCCGTGGGCGTCCAGCCGAGTTTTCTGCCATAGATATCGCAGGCAACATCGAGGTGACAGATCCATCCGCCTTTTTGGAAAAGCTCGCCCGCGGGTTCGGCTCGGCCAAAGCGTTCGGCTGCGGCTTGATGCTGATCCGGCGGGCGTAGGGAGCAACACCCATGGCAGCCCCCGACGCGCCCTATGTGCCGATTCGGCCCATCGCCATAAAGGAACGCGCAGGCATCATCTTCCTACGCTACGGCCAGCTCGACGTGCTCGACAGCGCCTTCGTGCTGATCGACGAAAATGGCGTGCGCGTGCAGATCCCGATCGGTGGGCTCGCGTGCATCATGCTGGAGCCGGGTACGCGGGTCAGCCATGCCGCCGTCGTGCTGGCGGCGCAGGTCGGTTGCCTTCTCGTTTGGGTCGGCGAGTCGGGCGTTCGCCTCTATGCATCCGGACAACCAGGTGGTGCGCGCGCCGATCGCCTGCTCTACCAGGCTCGTGTGGCTCTCGACGAAGACGCGCGTCTCAACGTCGTGCGCGAAATGTACCGCCGGCGCTTCGGCGAGGAGGCACCCTCTCGCCGCTCGATCGACCAACTCCGCGGCATCGAAGGCGCTCGGGTCCGCGAGATGTACAAACTGATCGCAAAAAAATACGGCGTCGAATGGAAAAGCCGCAACTACGATCGCAACGCATGGGATGCAGCGGACATCCCCAACCGTTGCCTCTCCGCCGCTACTGCCTGTCTCTATGGATTGAGCGAGGCTGCAATCCTCGCCGCCGGCTATGCCCCCGCGATCGGCTTTTTGCACCGAGGCAAGCCGCAAAGTTTCGTCTACGACGTTGCCGACGTCTATAAATTCGACACGGTCGTGCCGGCCGCGTTCGAGACGGCGGCAAAAATCGCCAAGGGCAAGGGTGATGGCTCCGCGCCCGAGCGGCAAGTTCGCATCGCCTGCCGTGACCTATTCCGCAAGACCGGCGTCCTGGATAAGATTGTGCCTTCGATCGAGGAGATGCTGAAGGCGAGCGGCATCGAGGCGCCGAAGGATGCGCCTGAAGCTGCCGATCCCGCAATACCGGCAGAGGAGGCCTCCGGTGATGATGGTCATCGTGGTTGAAAATGCGCCACCGCGTTTGCGAGGACGGTTGTCGCTTTGGCTCGCTGAAGTGCGCGCGGGCGTTTACATCGGCGTCTACGGTCGCCGCGTCCGCGAGCGAATCTGGGAGGAGACGCGCATCATGATCGGCGAAGGCAGCGCCGTAATCGCATGGTCGGCGCCGACCGATAGTGGTTTCGAGTTCGAGTGCGTGGGTGTGAACCGGCGCGAGCCGGTAGATTTCGACGGCCTAACCTTGGTGAAGTTCAAACCAGCGTCACCTCCGGCCTTGGGGAGCGATGACGGCCCTCTCACAAGATCAATTAAGGTGTGACGGATTCAACGAGCACACCGTGACAAAACTGTCGTTCATGTTGGTACTGTTCTTTGACATCGTAAAACGATCGTGACATCAACGGGATGGAAGAAAGTCCGTTCCCCGCACACGCGGGGCTGAACCGC
>JANOKV010000026.1:0-8971 GCA_031419415.1 Hyphomicrobiales bacterium
CCTCGCGGCCATTCTGCCCGCCGGAAAACGCGCCATGTCGACCAAAATAACGGAAGATTCGGCAGTCGGGCGTTTGATTCTGCCCAATGACCACGTCGACGTCATCCTGATCAAGCGCGAGAAGGGTCGCGGCGGCAAAGATGAACTCAGCCGAGACCTGATTTTGAGCAACGTCCGCATCTTAGCCATCGGACAACGCATCGAGACCAAAGACGGCCAAAAAGCCGCCGACGGCAACACGGCCACATTCGAGTTGACGCCGGCGCAGGCCGAGAAGCTCGCAATGGGGAAAAATCAAGGCGAATTGACCTTGATGCTACGCTCGATTGCCGACCTCAAGACAGAAGATATTCAGGCTGAAGAAAGGCGTGTGCGAAGCAGCGATGCTGTTCGCATGACGCGGTTTGGAATTCGCAAGGCTTATTGAGTTTCGGCAGTGTCGCCTATGCGTGGTCGCAAGTGCGATCGACTGGCGGCGCTGCATTCGAGTTGCGTCCGCGTGCACCCGGTACCGTAGCTCGTCAGAAGGCGACCACCTATGCTGAAGTTTTTCTCTTTGGACCGCGCACCCGGGCTGGCAGGGCTAGTTGCGATCGTATGCGCTTTGGCCGCGCAGGGCCACGGGAGCCCGCTCATGGCGCAGAGTGGGCCGAGCAAGCGCGTGGCGCCTGGTGTGCCGACGACGTTCGCCACCACCTATCAATCGATCATGCGCATATCGGATCGCGAAGCGTTTCCGATGCATCGCACCATCAAGATTGCGCGCAACAAATCCATGCTCCTGGAGGTCCCTCGCGAACTCCGCGATGTCATCGTCTCCAATCCGGAGATCGTGGATGCTGTCGTACAGACGTCGAACCGCGTTTATCTAATCGGCAAGAAAACCGGACAGACCAATGCGTTCTTTTTCGATGCGAGTGGTGAACAGATCATTGCGTTCGAGATCAATGTCGAGCACGACACGACGTCGCTCGACGCGCTGTACCAACGCTTGCTGCCGGGGTCGAACATCAAATCCGAAATTATGCACGACACGCTCATCCTCACCGGTTCGGTGAGAAATCCCGTCGACAGCAACCGAGCGATGGACCTCGCCAGCCGCTTCGTGGTGCCGAATCCCGAAGATGCCGCTCGAACCAAACCGAAGGTCGTCAACCTGCTTCAGGTCGAGGGCGAAGAGCAGGTGATGCTTCAGGTGACCGTTGCAGAGGTGCAACGCTCGGTGTTCAAGCAGCTCGGCATCAATGTCGGCACCAGCTTCTCGATGGGCAATTTTTTGACCACATTGGCCACCGCCAACACCATGCCACTCACGGCGGCCGCAGGCTTGGGCCGGCTGGGAGAAGTTGGTTTTAACCCCACTAGGCCGATCGGCGCCAACTGCGATGTCGCTCTCTCTCAAGTCCAGGGAGGAAGTGGACTGGTCACCAACTCCGGAGCTGCAGGTGTTTGGCAGGCGGGCAATAGCTGCGCGAGCCACGTCCTGCGTGCGCTCGAACGCCAGGGCCTCGTGCGAACACTCGCAGAACCCAATTTGACGGCGACGTCCGGCGAAGCCGCCAAGTTTCACGCCGGTGGCGAATATCCCATCCCGACGGTCGACACCAACGGCCGCCTCACTGTGTTGTTCAAAGAATTCGGCATCAAAGTCGCCTTTACGCCCATGGTGCTCGCGGAAAACCGCATCAGCCTGAAAATCGAAACCGAAGTGTCCGAGCTCACCAACGTGGGCGCGGTTACTTTGTCGGGCATCTCGATCCCCGCGTTGAAGAAGAGAGAAGCCAAATCGACGGTCGAATTGCCGTCAGGTGGAACACTGGCGATGGCCGGTTTGATCTCCGAGGATACGCGCAAAAACATCGAAGGCCTGCCCGGGCTGAAGGACATTCCGATGCTGGGCACGCTGTTTCGGAGCCAAGAGTTCATAAAAAACGAGACAGAATTGGTGGTCCTCGTGACGCCTTACATGGTGCGGCCGAACGCAAAGCAGACATTCGCCAAACCAACCGATGGGCTCGCGCCAGCGTCAGATCTCAAAGCCAATCTGCTGGGCCATATGAATCGAGTCTACGGCAAAAACGTCCCGGCGATGGCCGAAGGCGGTCTGAGAGATGGCTCGGTCGGATTCATCGTGGATTGATCGCCAAGCGAAAGAGAACCGTATCATGACGTCTCGCAAATCTGTTTCACCGCTTGCGGCCTATCGCTTTAGCTCACTTTTCACGCGATCCGTGGTCGTGTCGCTTCTCGCATGCGCAGCAACGGGATGCCGACCAGGCGACGAACCGGGCACCCATGTCGCCGGCTGGACCATGATCGATCCAGCGCAGCGGCATCCCATTGTCGTTTCGCACCAGCCGACGACCCTCACCTTACGTGTCGCACGCGGCTCAGCCGGCTTGACCCCTCAGCAACGCGCTAACGTCGTCGAGTTCATCACGCAGTATCGCGGGACGACACCGGGCAACGGACGACTGTCGGTCGGTGTGCCCAGTGGGGCTCAGAACGAAGTTGCAGCCCTGCAAGCCTTGGCTGATCTCAAGGACTTGTTCCGCGATTTCAGCGTCGACCCATCCCAAATTGCAATCCAAGCCTACCACAGCGATGGCGAGCGGCACCCGCCCATCCGTTTGGCTTTTGCCCGTTACGTGGCCGAAGCGCCCCTGTGCGGCCAGTGGCCAGCCAACCTGGCAGAAGATGCGCGAAACCTGCCCTATCAAAACATGGGTTGCTCGTCTCAACGCAACATCGCCGCGCAAATCGCCAATCCCGCCGATCTGTTAGGACCGCGGCAGATGGGCGCGAACTCCGCCGAACGGCGCAATCAATCTTGGGAGAAATGGACCAAGGGAGATTCGACGAACGCCGCGAAATCGGCCGACGAAAAGATAAACTAAGCAACTCGAGTGCGAGGCAACCATGTCGACACAAGCAATCATAGCCAGCGATCCATCCGACGACCAAATTGCCTCGCTGGACGACCCGTTCCAAGCCGATGCCGCAATTGCGGCACGGGCGCGACCCATTCCGCGCATCTCTATTCAGGCGTTCTGTGAGTCGGGCCATACGGCCGAAGCTCTTCAAGTTGCCGCCGACGATCGTCGGTTGGCGAAAGCCCACATCTCGGTCCATATGGGTGGCGCCCAAGCGGCCGTCGCGCACTATCTCGAAAGTCCGACCCCGAATTTGATCGTCATCGAATCGACCCTCGATCGGGTTCGCGTTCTTGCCGAGCTCGATAGTTTGGCCGAATCCTGCGATGCCGGCACCAAGGTTCTGGTCATTGGGCACGCCAACGACGTTATCCTTTATCGTGAACTGCTGAAACGCGGCGTCAGCGAATATCTCATCTCACCCGTATCTCCCATCCAAGTCATGGAGAGTATCTCCAATCTCTACACGAATCCCGATTCAGACCCTGTCGGGCACATCCTGGCTTTCGTCGGCGCAAAAGGTGGCGTTGGATCCTCGACGATCTGTCACAACGTCTCATGGTGTATTTCGGAGCTCCTTAAAACCAACGTCGTCATTTCGGATTTCGATTTGGCGTTCGGTACGGCAGGCCTCAACTTCAATCAGGACCCGGTCCAAGGCATCGCCGAAGCGCTGGGCAGTCCTGAACGCCTCGATGAAATGCTCCTCGACCGCCTGCTGACGAAGTGCTCGGAGCACCTCAGCATTTTCGCTGCACCTGGCATGCTCGACCGGGACTATGACCTCACCCCCGACGCTTGCGATATCGTCTTGGATATCGTTCGCCAGAGCATGCCCTACGTGACCGTCGATCTCCCACACGTCTGGACACCCTGGTCGAAGCGTATTCTCACCCAAGCAGACGGGATTGTGATCACCGCCACGCCTGATTTGGCGAATCTTCGAAATGCAAAGAATTTAATAGATGTGCTCCGATCGTCCCGTAATAACGATGCGTTACCACTTCTCGTGATCAATATGGCTGGAACGCCGAAACGGCCAGAAATTCCAGTGAAGGAGTTCGAGGCTGCGCTCGATTTGAAGGCTGCAGCCGTCATCGAATTCGATAGTGAGACGTTCGGCCAAGCCGCGAACAACGGCCAAATGATCGAGGAACTGAACACGAAAGCCAAAGCCGTCCAACATATCCGCGACGTCGCAATGACGTTGACGGGTCGCCGGGAACAAAAAATCGAGAAGAAGTCTGCGTTGGCGCCACTTCTCGCACGACTGAAACTGAAACGCTAAAGGAAGTCAGAGCATGTTCGGCAGAAGAGCGAACGAGCCATCCGCGCCCCGTCGAACCTTGCCACAGCAGAATGCCACCGGGGCCGCTGGCCAGCAGCCCCCGGCAGCCAAGGCCGGATCTCAAGCGCCCGTCGCTGCACCTGCACGCAATGACTCGATTGCCGAACAGCAGAGAAGACACTCGGAAGAATACTACGACGTCAAAACGACGGTCTTCAATGCACTGATCGACACCATCGACTTGACGCAGCTGGCGAAATTGGAAGCTGCGGCTGCGCGTGAAGAAATTCGCGACATCGTCAGCGAAATTATCCAGCTCAAAAACGTCGTGATGTCGATTGCGGAGCAAGAAGAGCTTCTCGAAGACATCTGCAACGACGTGCTGGGGTACGGCCCCCTCGAGCCCCTGCTCGCGCGTGACGACATCGCCGATATCATGGTCAACGGCGCCAGCGCGACATTCATCGAAGTCAACGGAAAGGTCATCAAGACCAACGTCCGGTTTGCCGATAACGCGCAGCTCATGAATATCTGCCAGCGGATCGTCAGCCAGGTCGGTCGGCGGGTCGATGAATCGAGCCCGATCTGCGATGCGCGTCTCATGGATGGGTCGCGTGTCAACGTCATTGCACCCCCACTCGCCATCGATGGCGCCGTCCTTACCATTCGTAAGTTCAAGAAAGATCGTTTGCGGCTCGAGCAACTCGTGAATTTCGGCTCGATTTCTCCCGCCGGAAAGACGTTGATCGAGATCATCGGTCGGGTCCGTTGCAATATTCTGGTGTCGGGAGGCACGGGTTCGGGAAAAACGACCTTGCTCAATTGCATCTCCGGCTGCGTCGACAGCGATGAGCGTATCATCACCTGCGAAGACTCCGCAGAACTGCAATTGCAGCAGCCACATGTGGTGCGATTGGAAACCCGTCCACCCAACCTCGAAGGCGAAGGCCAGATCACCATGCGCGATCTGGTTAAAAACTGCCTGCGTATGCGGCCAGAGCGCATCATCGTCGGCGAAGTCCGTGGACCCGAAGCCTTCGATCTCCTGCAGGCCATGAACACGGGCCACGACGGCTCTATGGGTACGCTGCACGCGAATAGTCCGCGTGAAGCCATTAGCCGTATGGAGTCCATGATCATGATGGGCGGCTATGCGCTGCCGACGAAAACAATTCGCGAGATGATCACCGGTTCGGTCGACATCATCGTCCAGGCCTCCCGTTTGCGTGACGGCTCGCGCAAGATTACCCACATCACCGAAGTCGTCGGCATGGAAGGCGAAGTGGTTACGCTGCAGAACTTGCTCGTCTTCGAGATCACTGGTGAGGACGCCAATGGCAAGCTCATCGGTCGACACCGTTCGACGGGCATTGCGCGCCCGCGCTTTTGGGAGCGCGCCGAATACTACGGCGAAACAGGGCGCCTTTCGGAGGCTCTTGCCTCATCAGAAGTGCGCGATGCCAACGGGAATACGATGGGAGAGAGATGATGCTGGACCTAACACCGGAGATGATGCAGCTCGGGCTCGGGCTCATCGTCGCTCTCAGCGCAGGCTTCATCATCTATATCATGGCATCTCCCTACCTATCGGGAGATCGGCAAGCCACGAAAAGAATCCAAGGCGTCACTGAAAACAAGAACGTGCGAACCGCGCGGCGGGTGAAGGACGACGAAGTCCAAAATCGCCGCAAGCAAGTCTCCGATACGCTCAAAGACCTCGAAGACCGCCAGAAAGCTACCGAGAAAGTTTCTATGCGCCTTCGCTTGCAGAGAGCGGGCCTCGACATGACGCCGAAGGCTTTTTGGATTGCGAGCGCGGTTTGTGGTGTCGCGTGCGGTATCGGCGTTTTCGTATCGGCGCCCAGCATGCCGTTGGTTGCGTTGGCTGCCGTCGTCATAGGGGGATTGGGATTGCCACGCTGGATTGTAAGCTTCATGACCAAGCGCCGGCAAGCCAAATTTCTCGCTGAATTCGCCAATGCGATCGATGTCATCGTCCGTGGTGTGAAATCGGGACTTCCTTTGAACGAGTGCCTAAAAATCATTTCGACCGAAAGTCCGTCACCGATCAAAGAAGAATTTCAAGACGTCTGCGAGCACCAACGAGTTGGTGTTCCCCTCCTGGAATGCTTCGAAAAAATGCGATCTCGCCTGCCGTTAGCCGAAGTCAAATTCTTCGGCATCGTCATCGGCATTCAGCAACAGGCGGGTGGCAACCTTTCAGAAGCACTTGGAAATTTGACGGGAGTGCTGAGAGACCGCAAGAGAATGCAGATGAAGATCAGCGCCATGTCCTCTGAAGCCAAGGCTTCTGCTTACGTCCTAGGCTCGCTTCCATTCATCGTCATGGCTCTGGTCCACTTTTCGACTCCGGATTACCTCTCCGTCTTGTTCAATAGCAAGGCCGGTAATTTTCTCCTCCTTGCTGCGGGCATCTGGATGCTGATGGGAGTTCTCTGCATGAAAAAAATGATCAATTTCAAATTCTGAACGCAATCGAAACCACCGGAACAATCGGCCCGCACACCAAAGGAGCAGTCCCGTGCTCGACCTGATCGAACAGATCATGAAGCCACAGTTCTTGGCCTTGATCCTGGCTGCGGCTGGAACATTCATTACCGTGCTGACAGTCGTGCTACCGACGTTCGAGCGCGACCGGATGGGTCAGCGCATGAAAGTCATGGCGACCGAGCGCGACACCATGCGCGCGGCACGCCTCGCCGAACTGAGCAAGGACGGCGGAGGTCGACTGCGGCAGGCGCCGAAAGGCTTCATGCAACAGATCGTGGTTCACCTCAATTTGCGCCAAGCCTTCGAATCCGAGGCCATCAAGGACACTCTCAAGATGGCTGGCCTCAGAGGCCAGAGGCCACTCGTCGCCTACATGTTCTTTCGCTTGGTCGCGCCGATCATCGTCGCGATCCTTGCCCTGATCTACCTCTTCGGGATCGGTAATCTGACGTATCCACCAATCGCCAAGTTCGGCATGGCGTTGGGCGCGGGGTATGTCGGTTTTTATCTTCCGAACATGTTCGTGCAAAACTTGATTACGCGCCGCCAGCTATCAATCAAGCAAGCATTTCCCGATAGCCTCGACATGTTGTTGATCTGCGTACAGGCGGGCATGTCTGTCGAGGCCGCGTTTGCCAAAGTCGGCAAGGAAATCTCGAGCCAGTCACTGGAGCTCGCGGAGGAATTCAGCCTGACCACCGCCGAACTTTCCTACTTGCAGGATCGTCGCATCGCCTACGAGAACCTCGGCAAGCGGACAGGCATCGACGGAATTCGCCAGGTGTCTACGGCATTGATCCAGGCGGAGCGCTACGGAACACCCGTCGGTCAAGCCTTGCGAGTGATGGCCAAGGAAAACCGAGAGGCGCGCATGTCGGAAGCAGAAAAAAAGGCGGCTGCGCTGCCGCCGAAACTGACCGTTCCGATGATCATTTTCAATCTACCCGTCTTGTTTGCCGTGATCATCGGTCCAGCAATTCTCAGGGTTTATGGGCACTGATTGGTTGCCAACATTTGGATTTCAACGCACCGGCAGCGCGGTCTCGACGAGGCGGGCCCAGAACGAGACGCCGGTGGGGATCGCCTCGTCGTTGAAGTCATAGGCGGGATGGTGCACGCCGGCCGTATCGCCGTTGCCGACGAAAATAAAGGCGCCAGGGCGCGCCTGGAGCATGAAGGCAAAGTCCTCGCCTCCCATGGTCGGCGGCACATCGATGTCGACTTTGTCGTCACCGACCACCTGACGCGCCACGCTGGCGGCAAAAGCCGTTTGCGCCTCGTGATTCACGGTCACCGGATAACCCTCGGTATAGGTCAAGCGAACGGTCGCCCCATGCATGACGGCCATGCCGTCGCAAATTTCTTGCATGCGTTTTTTTATCAAATCGCGCACTTTTGATTTCAATGTCCGCACCGTTCCGGCGAGGCGCGCCGTCTGGGCAATGACATTGGAGGCGTCGCCAGCTCGAAAGATCGTGATCGAGACGACCGCCTGTTCCAATGGATTGACATTGCGGGCAACGATGGTCTGCAACGCCTGGTGCAACTGGCATCCGATCACGATCGGGTCATTGCCGAGATGAGGCTTGGCCGCATGCGTGCCGAGTGCTTCGATGGCGATGTCGAAACGGTCCGAGGCGGCCAGCAGCGGGCCAGGTCGCAGCGCAAACCGATCCACGCCGATGCCCGGCATATTGTGCATGCCGTAGACCTCGTCGATCTGCCAACGGTCCATCAGGCCGTCTTGCACCATTGCAAGCCCGCCCGCCCCGCCCTCCTCGGCCGGCTGAAAAATCACCACCGCCGTGCCATCGAAATTGCGCGTTTCGCAAAGATATTTTGCGGCGCCGAGCAACATCGCCGTATGCCCATCATGGCCACAGGCATGCATCATGCCCGGCACCTTCGAGGCGTGTGGCAGACCTGTGAATTCCTGCATTGGCAGAGCATCCATGTCGGCGCGCAACCCGATGACCCGACCCGACGTGAAGTTGCGGCCTCGGATGACGCCGACGACCCCGGTTTTCCCGATGCCGGTGGTCACCGCGTCACAACCGAAAGCGCGCAGCTTGTCGGCGACGAGACCAGCGGTGCGATGCACCTCGTAAAGCAATTCCGGATGCTCGTGCATGTCCCGGCGCCACGCGACGATTTCATCCTGCAGTTCGGCAATTCGATTGATGACGGGCATGGCGGATGTCGATCCTCTGGATGTCCAGGGAACCATAATGGCGATTGC
>JANOKV010000027.1:0-2308 GCA_031419415.1 Hyphomicrobiales bacterium
CGGGACCCAGCCTTTCTCGCCGGTCTTGGGATGCCGGATGTGAACGGCATCGGGCCGATGAGGGGGTCGATAGTCGGCCCAGGTCAAATCGCCAGCCCGCACGTGCTCGGGTCGCTGGTGCCATTCAAAGCAAATCAAAGCAGCCACGCCGAGATGCGGCTCTCCTAACTCCCGAAGGGCATAGGCGAGCGCATAGGTTTCTGCTCTCGTGGCGGCGGGCTTGATTTTCTTTGTCGTATCGCGTTCAACGCCCCGCCATGGGTTCTCCGCTGGCACCGCGGTCGGCACCAAGCGGCGAACGACTGCCCACGCGCGGCGGGCAACATCGATGGAGAGATTGGCCTGTCGGACCCGGTGCCCACGGGGGCCGATCTGCAGTTTCGCGTAGATCTTATCAACCGCAGCCGGCGAGATCGACTTCAATGGCAGCTCGGCCACAGTGCCGCCCGCTGTTGTGACAACGTCCTCGATACGGATTAACGCCCGTCGATACTCGTATCGTGAACGTTCCGACACTCGTTTCTCGAAAGCACTGCTCTTGAGGTAGCTTTGGAAAAGCCATGCAACGGAGCCGTAACCGCGCTGCGGCTCCCGATGCGGGGGCTCGTTCTTGCCTGTTCGCCAAGCACCCAGGCTCGCATTGAGCAGCTTGCATCGTTCGACGGCATGACCAAAATCGCTGCCTAACGGCTCGCCATGTCCAAGAAATCCTTTTCGCCGGTAGATTGTCGGTGGCTCCCAAAAATACGCGATTATGTTGCTTGCGAGTCGCTTTGCACGCATGTAGCGCGGCCAGCCAGCCGGCTTCATAAGACGTCGGCGGCGTCGCGGACGGTCGACGGTCTCCGGGATGCCCGATCGATCGCCGCGTCGAGATCCTCCTTGAGCCATCGTTCTCCCTTTCCGGAAAGAATGATAGGGGAAGGCCATAGTGTACCCACTGCAGCCCGGAACGCATCAACAGATCGCTCGTCGACATAGGCGGCAGCGGTTGCGGCCCGCATCAGTCGCGGCCACGCCCCGGGATTATGCGTCTGGTGCGACATGGCCGTCGATGCCTATGCCACAGGTTCGGAGGGCTTAGCGTGGATGGTCACCATCGGTGCTCGTCCAAGCTTGCGTTCAACCGAGATAAGGCCAGCTTGCTCCAGCCAATCGAGCCCGCGGTATTTTGCATTCCGATCGAGGCCAAAGTACCGACCGGTGAGATTGGACAGCGGGACAACGGCCGAGTTGCGCAACCCCGCTTCCAACCAGACAGCGATCCCGACATGCAGCGACTTACCTGGCAGCTCTGCTGCCGCACTCAACCAGTCGAGCGGAATTGGACCGCGTAGAAAGCGCTGCCCCTTGGAGGCTCGTGGAATGCGCCGCTGAGACGCTGGCAGTCTGTTTGCAGCGTTGCCTTTCAACCGAAACCGATCGAGATCAAACGGAGGCATCGGAACTATCCTCCTTAGATACATATAATAAGACTGTACGGGGGTTCGCGGGTGAGCAGGTTGCGTCGCGCTGATGAGCAGGTGGACCGTGCAATCCCAGTGCGCGCTCGACTGCCGCCCACACGACTTGACCGCGTCGATCAGTCCATCGATCTGGAGCCCGAGTGATACGCACCGAGGTGCGGAGCTCGAACCCATCGAGTACGATGGCACTCGACTCGGCCATCAGGCGCTCGGTTGTTGTAATAGCGTCGTCGAGATCCCTGATCGGCGCCTCGATCAGCAGGGAATCGTGGTTGGGCGCGCAAACTTTGACTCCTGCCTCGGTAACAAGACAGCATGCGAGCCGGAGCATCTCGGCACCATTGGCCTGCATCGGGAAATTGCGCAAAGACCTCGGATTGGCGTCGTGGCCGACAGTCAGACTCCAGCCGAAGACGGAACTCTGCTCTCCGTGAAGCAGGGCGTTGGTCTCGATCGCTTCGAGCCACGACCAGAAATTCCGAAAGTGGGAGTGGTGTCGGCGGATCAGATCGGCTGCATCTGCGACTGGTCTGGCGATTTGCCGAGCGAGGCGCTCGGGGCCGATGCCGAATAAGAGGCCCAGAGCACATGCTTTGTAGCGTTCGCGCAGATCGGCGTGGCTCGTGGCCGTCGCCGTCAGTGGCGCAGCGCCAGTGGAGATTGCAAGAGCGAGATAAGGATCGCCTGTCATATATGCCGACAGCATTGCAGAATCGCCTGACAGCGCTGCGGCAATCCCAAATTCCTGCTGCTGCCAATCGATCATCGCCAGCCCCTCACCGGGCTCCGGCTTGATCAGATGACGAGCCCACGCCGGTGCGCCGAGTATCGATGCTTTGGTG
>JANOKV010000028.1:0-5018 GCA_031419415.1 Hyphomicrobiales bacterium
TTGCAGGCCCGTGACCACCGACTCCGATTTCACGTAAATCGCCTTGTAGCCGTCGAGGTAGGGGCGATCTTTTTCCCAGTACCCGTCGAACCGCTTGGCGGTCCAGTGCGAGCCCTTGATGTGCTCGACGAACTGGAAAGCGCCAGTGCCCATCGTCTCCTTGGAGGGATAGAGCGGGTCCTTGGCGAGTTTGGCGGCGCTGTAGACACAATTGAACGGTGAGGCGAAATGCAGCTCCATCGACGCGTTGGGCTGACCGAGCTTGAACACCACCGTGAAGGGATCGGGCGTGGTGATATCTTTGATGTCGGCGTGCACGGCCTTGCGGAAGGAGATGACCCCTTCCGGCGGATTGACGATGCGCTCGTAGGTGGCTTTGATGTCGGCCGCCGTGAAGTCGGTGCCGTCGTGGAACTTGACGCCGCGTCGCAGCTTGAAGGTGTAGGTCAACCCGTCCGTCGAGCGCTCCCAGGTCTCTGCCAGGTCCCCCACGATCTTGGTCGCATCGTGCGGGCCGGTCATTTTCAGCAGCGTCGAGTATTGCGGCGCTACTGGATGCACCATGGCGAAGGTGCCGGTGCCGTGGCAATCGGTCGTGGGCGGCTCTGCGACGACACCGAAATTGAGGATGCCCCCCCGCTTGGGCGTCTGCGCCTGAGCGGAGGTCGTCAAGACCATCGCCGCAGCGATGGCCGAAAGAACTGCAGCCTTATGGATCGCGGTCATCGCTGTCATCCTCGCCCTGCGCCCATTACTGATCGAGCCAAACATCCACCAATGTCTGCCCGGTGAAATGGCTGGGCGGCAGATCCCATCCCTTCACCTTGCTGCTGTTGACGACGATGCGCTGATACCAGAGCACCGGGAATGCGTAAGCCTGCGTCAGCGCATGCCGCTCGAACTCGTTGACGAGGGCCATGCGTTTGACTGGATCGACTTCGCTTGCCTGACGCACGAACAAATCGTCGAGCTTGCCGTCGGAATGACGCGAGTAGGCGATCGACCCGGCATTCTTCGACAACAACGTATTGAACTGGGCCGAAGGATCGTCTGCGAAGTCGGAGATGTTGTTGACAGCGACGTCGAACTCGCCGCTTTGGATGGACTTGAAGTAGGGCGATGTCTCGATTTCGAGGTGCTCGACCTGAACGCCGATGCGCCGCCACTGGTCGACGACGAAAATGCCGGCCGGCTGGAAAGGCTGGCCGAGCTGGCGGTTGAGCAGCTTGAACTTCAAGTTTTCTTGGCCCGCTTCCTTGAGCAACCGGCGTGCTTCGGCGCGCGACTTCTCGATATCAGCGCCAAAGCCCGGCATTTTCACGAGCTCTTCCTTGGGCAGAGACCATTTGGCGCCGGGACGGAAGGTGCCGCTGACACCTTTGAGCAGCGAGATCTTGCCCATGCTGGCGCTGCCACCCCACCGGTCGATGGCAAGTGACAGGGCTTGGCGAACGCGAATGTCGTCGAAGGGTTTTCTCTCGGTGTTGACATAGAGCTGGATGTTGGTGATCCACGGCCCCTCGGTCACGGTCACCTTATCGCCCATGGACTGCACGAGCTGATCGCGTTCGGCGGGCGAGCGACCGCGGAATTCGGCATCGAACTGACCACCCTGGATGCCGGCGACAACGACCGCGCCCTTGACCATGAGCGCTTTGTAGCCATCGAGATAGGGCCGGTCCTTCATGAAATAGCCGTCGAACCGCTTGGCGGACCAGTGTGAACCCTTGACGTATTCGACGAACTGGAAGGCGCCCGTTCCCATCACGGTCTTGGCGGGATACTGCTGATCTTTAGCCAGCTCGGCTGCGCTATAGACGCAGTTGAAGGGAGAGGCGAACTGCAGATCGATCGACATGTCGACCTGCTTCATCTTGAAGACGACCGTGTGCGCATCGGGGGACTCGATCGTATCGATCGCCCCGTGCAACGCTTTGCGCACCGAAACGACGCCCTCTGGCGGGTTGCGGATGCGGTCATACGTGGCCTTGATATCGGCCGACGTGAAGTCCGAGCCGTCGTGGAACTTCACGCCACGGCGCAGCTTGAACACGTACGACAGCCCGTCCTTCGACGCCTCCCATGACTCCGCCAGATCGCCCTCGATGCGGCTCTTGTCGTGGGGACCGACAATCTTGAGCAGCGTCGAGTATTGCGGCGCAACAGGATGCACCATCGCAAAGGTCGTGGCCGCATGGCAGTCTGTCGTCGGCAACTCGGCGACGACGCCGAAATTGAGGATGCCGCCCTTCTTGGGGGCCTGCGCCTGGGCCGTCGTCACGGACAGCGTGGCCGCTAGCGCCAGGCCGAGGGAGATTTTCATCGTTCGTCTCATCAGGTGAGCGCTCCAGTGCTTCGGTTCGTCGTTCGGCGATCGTTCAAGCGTGTATGCAGGCCGCCACATGATCGGGTCCGACCAGTCTCTGCTCGGGCACGGCCTTCTTGCACTCTTCCGTCATCATAGGGCAGCGCGGATGGAAGACGCATCCCGATGGCGGATTGAGGGGGCTCGGCAGTTCACCCTTGATGATGGTGCGCGGCCGCGTGCGCTCGATCACCGGATCGGGGATCGGAGCGGCGGCGAGCAACGCCTTCGTGTAGGGGTGCTTGGGGTTGGCGAACAATTCGTCGGAGGTCGCCAGTTCCACGATGCGGCCCAGGTACATGACCGCCACGCGCGTCGAGATGTGCCGCACCACGGCCAGATCGTGCGCGATGAAGAGATAGGTGAGGCCCAGCTTCTTTTGCAGATCCTCGAGCAGATTGATCACCTGCCCCTGGATCGACACGTCGAGCGCCGACACGGCCTCGTCGCACACGATGACGCGTGGCTCGACGGCCAGCGCCCGCGCGATACCGACCCGCTGGCGCTGTCCACCGGACAACTCGTGAGGATAGCGCAACGCCATGTAGGGATACAGACCGACCAGTTGCAGCAGTTCGGCGACCCTGGGCTCGATCTCGTTCTTGGGACGCACATTGTGCACGGCCATCGGCTCGGCGATGATTTGGCCGACTGTCATGCGCGGATTGAGCGAAGAATAGGGGTCTTGGAAGATCACCTGCATCTTCTTGCGCACGTCCGTCATCTGCCGACGCCCGAGCGGCGCCAGGTCGATCCCGTCGAAGATGATTTCACCCGCTGTCGGGTCCTCGAGGCGCAAGACGAGGCGTCCCAGCGTCGACTTCCCGCAACCCGACTCGCCCACGAGGCCCAGCGTCTCGCCGGGATAGACGGTCAGCGATACGTCATTGACGGCGCGCACGAGCTTCTTCTTGCCGCGCATGAAGCCGCCGCCGACATCGAAGAATTTGCTCGCGTGCTTGATGTCGAGCATCGGTTCACCGATCGCTGCGCCCCCGAAGGCGCCCGCCACATCGACCGGGCGAGTATCCAGGGGATCGAGCGCCTCGATTTCGCGAGATCGGAAGCACGCAGCGAGGTGCCCAGGCTCGACCTCTTCCAAAGGTGGCAACTGTTCACACTGCGGGATGGCGAAGCGGCAGCGCGGCCGAAACCGGCAGCCTTCGGGTGGGTTCAACAGGTTGGGCGGCGCGCCTTCGATCGTGGTCAGGCGGGCTGAGCGACCCCGATCGAGACGCGGGACGGCCGACAGCAGACCTCGCGCATAAGGATGCAGCGGCCGGCCGAACACAGTCTCCGCCGTGCCGCTTTCGACGAGGCGGGCCGCGTACATGACGTTCACGCGATCTGCGTAGCGCGCGACAATGCCGAGGTTGTGCGTGATGACGACGATGGCGACGCCGAGCCGGCGCGACAAGTCCTTCATCAGCTCGAGGATCTGCGCCTGGATCGTCACGTCGAGCGCCGTCGTCGGCTCATCGGCGATCAGCAGCTTGGGGTTGCAGGCCAACCCAATGGCGATCATCACCCGCTGGCGCATGCCGCCGGATAACTGGTGGGGGTGCTGCGCGAGCCGGCTTTCGGGGTCCGTGATGCCGACCAGCGTGAGCAGTTCGATGGCGCGTTCGTGGGCCTGTTCTTCGTTCATGCCCATGTGAATGAGCAACGGCTCCTTGATCTGCAACCCGATGGTCAACACCGGGTTCAAGGAGGTCATCGGCTCCTGGAAGATCATCGAGATGTGGCGGCCGCGAATCTTGCGCATCTCCTCGTCGTCGAGTTCGAGCAGGGATCGACCGTCGAATTTCACCGTGCCGTCCAGAATCCGCGCCGTGTTGGGTGGCAGCAGGCGCATGACCGCGAGGGCCGAGACGGATTTCCCCGATCCAGACTCGCCCACGATGGCCACCATCTCGCCGGGGCGCACCGAATAGCTCAAGCCTTCGACAGCGCGGACACGACCGTGCGACGTCACGAAATGCACGTGCAGGTTTTCGATCTCGAGGGTGGGGGGCTCCAAACCGGGAGCCACCACTGGCGTTTGGGCGGGATGCGTAACGCTCACCGCTGGCAGACTGTGCTGCAAACTCCTCACTCCTCCCAATGCCGTCCATGTTGAGGTGCCCGACGGCGCCTCCGGAACGGTCTCGTTGCAACCTCTTGCTAGAGAAGGATGAACCCAAGTGCAAGTCTCGACGATGGAAATTAAGCCGTGCGCCAGCCCTCGATCCAGTGTGGCTGGAAACAATTGCCGACGAGAGCTGTCGACAAGCCGCGACTCACCTATCGTCGATTTGTGGAGCGCTCACCAGAAGATAGGGTCATTTGAGACGATGGGACAGCCGAGCCCGACGAGACTTGCGATCCTTCGGGTATTCAGCCTGTCGATGATAGCAGCCATCGGCGCACAGCCGGGGCAGGCTCAATCGGGCGCGAGCTGGCAGCTCGAGGGCATGCCCAAGCCTACAGTACAGAATGCGCCGCCCACCAAGGGTGTTGGCGGCAAAGCGGGGACGCCTCCATTGAGCGTTGGAGCCGCGTGGCCGCCGCCAGACATGCCGCAACCCACTGTCCAAATCGCGCCTGCTGCTAAAAGTGCTCCGAAAATCATCGTGGCGAAACCGATAAAACCGCGCGCGCCCGAGGCACCCTC
>JANOKV010000029.1:0-2759 GCA_031419415.1 Hyphomicrobiales bacterium
CGTGGTGACGATGTAGTCGAAGGCCATTTCCTTGGGCCGACCCCGGTCGAAGAAGGAGAACCCCATGCCGCCTGATTGCGCGACGACGGCGACGCGGCCGTTTTGGCGGTTGGCGGGCAGCAGTGGAATATCCGACGGTCCGGCAACGGGGCTGAAGGTCGGCAGCAGCGCGCTGTCGATGCTGGCGAAGCCCTCGGAGTTGGGTCCGGTGACGGCCATACCATAGCGCGCCGCAATGGCTTTGAGATTTGCCTGCATCGATGCGCCGGCTTCACCGGGCTCTTCCGCAAAACCCGAGCTGATGATGGCGGCGGCCTTGACGCCCGCCTTGCCGCAGCGCTCGAGTTCCGGCACCACGAACTTCGCTGGAATGATGAGGATCGCCAGATCGACCCGCGTCGGGCAGTCCTCGATGGAAGGGTAGGCTTTCAGCCCCTGCACTTCGGCGTGGCTGCGACTGATCGGGTAGATCTTGCCGGCATAGGGATGCAGCAGCATGAACTCCAGAATGCGCCCGCGCAGCCCCTGGCCGATGGGCGCCGCGCCGACGACGGCCACAGTTTTCGGCTCGAGCAGCGCGCCGATGTTCGGTTTAGTCATGTCGTGCTGTGCTCCTCGCATTGCGCGTACTTTGTCGTTCGATGGTCAATCGGCGCGTTACGCCATTCAGCGAATTCTCATGGCCCAGCCGCCGCGCTGCACGGCAACGCGACGTGAAATCGTGGGCAACACCCCGCCCCTTGTCATCCTCGGGCTTGTCCCGAGGACCCAACCATCCGCGGGCGCGATCCGTGCATGTCGCGCACACGCCTCGCCCGTTGCCACATCGATTGACAGACCAGAGATTGCGGCACCATGGGTCCTCGGGACAAGCCCGAGGATGACAATTTTTGAACGTCCCATCGTCACCGCAATCCCAGGCCGCGCGCGATGATGCCGCGCAGGACTTCGGTGGTGCCGCCTTGGATGGTGAGTTTGGGCGCGATCGTCGTCTGGTAGGCCAGGTGTTCTTCGAAAGCGATGCGGTTGCCGCTGTCTTCGCTCTCGACGAAAGCCGCCACCTCACGGGCCTTGTGCGGCAGCTTCTGCTCCCAGATCGTGCCCAGATCCTTGACCACTGACGATTCGACGACGGGCTCCTTGCCCGCCGCCAGCATGCCGTTAACGGAGACCGACATGCGCCGCAGCGTGTGCAATTGCGCGACCAGCCGCCCCAGGCCCTCGGCGGCGCGCAAGTCGGGCTTGTCGCCCAACACACGCACCAACTCCGGCAGCACCGAAAACGTCTCGAGAAACCGCTCCGGCCCACTGCGCTCGAAGGCCAGCTCGCTCGTCGCCTGTTTCCACGCGCCGTCGATTTCACCGAGCTGATGCGAGTCGGGAATGAACGCGTCGGTGAACACGACCTCGTTGAACTCGCGCGCGCCCGACAGTTGTTCGATCGGGTTGCACTGGATGCCCTTGGTCTTTTTCATGTCGACGAGAAACGAGGTGAGCCCGTGCCGGCGGTTCTCTTTCGTCGGCGGCGAGGTGCGGAAGATGGCGATCAGGTAATCGGCGCGGTGCGCGTTGCTCGTCCAGATCTTGGTGCCGTTGATGAGATACCCACCGTCGACCTTGGCGGCTTTCGTCTTGGCCGCGAACAAATCCGACCCCGATCCGGGCTCACTCATGCCGATGCCGAAGCAGCATTCGCCCCGCGTGATGCGCGGCAGAACATCGAGCTTGATTTCTTCGCGGGCATACTTGAGCAGCATCGGTCCCGACTGGCGATCGGCGGTGAAGAAGACGCGCACGGGCGCATTGGCGACGCGGAATTCTTCGGTGATGACATAGCGCTCGAGGAAGCTACGCTCGTGGCCGCCATACTTTTTCGGCCAGGTAATGCCGATCCAGCCTTTCTTGCCGACCTTGGCGCTGAACTCGTAATTGAACATGTCCTCGCCATCGACCTTGTTGGGATTGAAGGTGCCGGCGGCGGCCTCCTCGCGCAGGAATGCGCGAACCTCTTGGCGCAGGTCTTCACATTCTTTGGGAAGGCGGATCGGGTCGAAGGTCAAGGCGGCGGTCATGGTGGGATCTCTCGCATGAAAAAGGTTTTGTAAGTTGGGTTAGGCCGCACCGCACTTGCGGCCCCAACCCAACGCCGCTCAACGTCGACCTTCTATCGCGAGGCCACGAGCGACCACAGTTCGTCGGGGCCACCGGCGGCCACGCGATTGCCGAGGTCCACGGCCCATTGGCTTTCGTTGCCGAAGTCGTCGCGCCACGTGAGCAGGCGCAGCGTGAAGCGGTGCAGAATGTGCTCGCGGGTGTAGCCGATGGCGCCGTGCACCTGATGCGCGATGGCGGCGCCCTCGGTGGCCGCTTCGGCGGAGCGGATGCGCGCGGATGCGGCCTCGAGGAAGACGCCGTCATCGAACGTGGTGGCCGTGGCGATGGCATCGGCCGCCGACGTGGAGGCGGTGCTGGCGGCAGCCGTTTCACCGGCAAGACGCGCCAGCGCGTGCTGCACGGCCTGGAATTTTCCAATCGGTTTTTCGAAAGCGACGCGTTCGCCGGCATAGCGCACGGCCATGGCGAGAATGGCTTCCAGCGCACCCGCCGTTTCGAGGCTACGGGCGGTCGCGCCCATCAGCATGAGCGCCGTCTGGTCGAAGCCCTTCGGCGCATCGGCGACGGCCAGGGGTTTCACCTTATCGAACGTCACGTCGCCTTGGGCTTCTCCGGCGAGGTTCTTGCCCTCGCCCACACGCACC
>JANOKV010000030.1:0-3451 GCA_031419415.1 Hyphomicrobiales bacterium
ACCATTCAAATCGGCATTCGCGGCGGCGCAGACTACCTGTGGGAGTTCTCCGCCGACTCCGGCATGACGGTGCTGCACGCCGAAGAGGTCACCGCCTTGGGACTAGACGCCGTCATCGCCAAAGCGCGCGCCGTCGTCGGAGGCGGTCCGACCTATGTCTCGTTCGACATCGACAGCATCGACCCGGGCTTCGCGCCGGGAACGGGAACGCCCGAGGTGGGTGGGCTCAGCCCTCGCGAGGTGTTGGCGCTGCTGCGCGGCCTGAACGGCATCGATATCGTCGGCGGCGATGTGGTGGAAGTCGCGCCACAGTACGACACGACGACGGCCACGGCGCAGATTGGTGCGCAAATGTTGTTCCAGATGCTGTGCCTCGTGGCGCTACGGCCGTAGCGGTGCGTCGTTAGTCTCCGATAGATCAATAGTGCCGTTGCCCTGCGGGCACAGACCTGGAATTTTCCATCGCCGAACAGCCCCGTGCGCTGCATCGCGCGTTGTTTCGCACCCCAATCGCTGTCTAGGTTCGACCAGCGCGTGCAATCTTTGGAAGTTTGGATTGCCGCAAGCCCGAAGACGTGCGGGCAAGACTTGGACAGGCCCGGGACCCCGGGGGGGCGCGTGCGCGGCGGGGTGGATGTCGATGCGGGTGGGAGCACGATTGAGGTTGGCTGCGAGTGCGGCGGCAATGGTCCTCAGTGCGGTCGAAACCGCCAGCGCGATGCCACGGTCCTGCCTGCCCGGAGCGCTCGGCGTCCATCGCGAAATCGCGATCGATGCGAAGGGCGGCCCCCGCTATGGTCACCAGCAGTACCCCGGCCCCGAAATCCTCGAGGCGCGTGAAGTCGTCCTCACCTTCGACGATGGCCCCCACAAGCTCTACACCAAGCCGATCCTGGACGTGCTGGACACCTATTGCACCAAGGCGACGTTCTTCATGGTCGGACAGCGCGTGATGTCCTACCCGGATTTGGCGCGTGAAGTCGCGCGCCGCGGCCATACCGTCGGGACGCACACCTGGTCGCATCGCGATCTGGCCAAAACAAATTCAGAGCAGGCGCGCGCGGAAGTCGAACTGGGCATCAGCGCCCTACAACGGGTGGTCGGCGCCCATGCTGCACCGTTTTTCCGGTTCCCCTACCTCAGCGATGGACGCGCCATGACGGCGCATCTGCAAGCGCGCGATACGGCGATTTTCTCGATCGACGTCGACAGCTACGACTTCAAGACCCGCAGCCCGAGCAAAATGATTTCCAACGTGGTGCGCCAGCTCGAGAGCAAGGGTCGCGGCATCCTTCTCTTCCACGACATTCAACCCTCGACCGCATTGGGCTTGAGCGACTTGCTGTTCGAGCTGAAAGCGCGCGGCTACCGGGTCGTGCATTTCGTGCCTCGCCAGCCCCAAGTCACCGTCGCGGAGTATGATCGCCGCATCGATCGCGATCACGGCGGCGGCCGCATCGCCGCTGGACCGATCCCCGTAGCCCAACGCGGGGTCGTATCCCAAAACTGGGATGCGCGGGTCGGCAGCTCGAGCACAGAGGTTCGCGCCAGCCCCCTCGCCCCTGCCGCTCCCGTGTTCCAGCCGGTCGCCGCGCCACCTGCCGAAGTGCTACCCCCGAAACCTGCCCGCAGTCGCGAGGATGGCGATTGGCGCAAATCCATTTTCCGCAGCTGGTGACCTGTCGACCGGGAAACCTCGAAAAATAGGGTTGCAAGCCCGCCTTGGCGTCGCCGCGCGCGCATGGGATAAAGGCTAACCGGGTGCCCGACACGCATTAGCGCACCCTCCCTGCAATCTCGCGCGAGGTGCCCGGCCGTGCCCACGTCTCCGTCGGTTCCACTCATCCTCGACAGCGTCACGCATCTGGGCGCCGAACACCATGGCGCGGTGGCTTATTGTGGCTCGCACGCGGGCATCTATGCGGCCTACTACGCGGCCTATAAGGGGCTCGCGGCCGTGATCCTCAACGATGCTGGGATCGGGCGCGAGCGGGCGGGCGTCGCGGGGTTGGCGCTCTTGGAAAAGCTCGGCGTCCCGGGTGCTGCGATCTCGCACCTCTCCGCGCGCATCGGCGAAGGCCAGGACGGCGTGGCGCGTGGCGTGCTCACGACCATCAACGGCCCCGCAAAGAAACTCGGTCTCGATGTCGGCATGGCGTGCAAGGACGCGCTGGCGCTGTTGATGAAGGCGGCTCCGAAGCCATCCCCGGCGCCCGAACCGATCGAGGAATCGCGGTTCGAGGTGGTGGAGGCGGGCAGGGGTGGCGTCAAAGTCTTCGTCATCGATTCCATGAGCCTCGTGAAGCCGGAGGACGACGGCCACATCATCGTATCGGCCTCGCACGGCGGCGCACTCGGCGGCAAGCCGGAGATGGCGATCAAGCATCCCGTGTTCGCCTGCGTGTGCAACGACGCCGACCGGGGCATGGACAACGCCGGCACGACGCGGCTTCCCGCGCTCGACCACCGCGGCATCGCAGCGGCCTGCGTCTCCGCATTCTCCGCCCGCATCGGCGACGGCCGCTCGACCTATGCCGACGGCTACATCTCCACCGTCAACGCCACCGCGCAGCGCCACGGCGGTCTCGTCGGCCAATCGTGCAAAGAATTCATCGCGGCAATGGTCGCGGCGCGGGTGAGGGCTTGACCGCGCCGAACTGCACGCCAGTCACGCGAAGGCGAGAATCGAAAAGGCGATCAACGCTACTCATCCACGTCGAAAACAAATGCACCGATCCGACAAATTTCCTTGCGTCTACATTCTGGCCAGCCGTGTCAACGGCACGCTCTACATCGGGGTCACCAGCGATCCCTGGGGGCGGATGAGCGAGCACAAGCAAGGCCTGATGCCGGGTTTTGCCAACAAATATAGCGTCAATCAGCTCGTATACTATGAAACGTTCGATACTATGGACCTTGCAATCACGCGTGAGAAGCAACTGAAAAAATGGAACCGCCAATGGAAAATTCGACTTATTGAACAGATGAATCCAGAATGGCGTGATCTGTTCAACGAACATGATGGGTCGATAAGTGAAGGGCCATCCGACACCGATCGTTTTCGCCTCTGAGTTTCGATTGCATCCTCCCGAAGGGTCGCCGAGCTGCCCTCTGGAAGTCACTGGCGGAGATAGCGGAGAGAACACCAACACCCTGGCAAGAGCAGTGGTCAGACCTCCACAAATTCAACGTCATTCCCGCGAAGGCGGGAACCTAAGCAGGGCGCTGATCAATCGACGTGGGCTGTGCATCGCGACCCGTCCCCAAGGGCGCGAGCGCTTTGCTGCCAGGTGACTTGGGTTCCCGCCTTCGCGGGAATGACGGGGTGGAGGGGTTCGCGACTTCCGGCATTTTCAGCGCAGCCGAGCCTCCCCTCACAGGATCATCGTTCACAACCACCGTCGCTCCCGCTACACTTCGACCCCATCGTTCAAATCGTCCCCGCGAGGCC
>JANOKV010000031.1:0-1893 GCA_031419415.1 Hyphomicrobiales bacterium
GCGTCGGAGCGCGAGCGCGACCTCCCGGCCCAACCCTCCAACATTACCAATCTGCCGTCGGCTGATCGACGCGAGAAGCTGCGGGTGCTCGAGGCTCTGCTCTTCGCCGCCTCCGAGCCGCTCGACGAAAAACACCTCGCGACCTATCTGAAAGAGGGCGTGGATGTCAGGGCGCTACTTGACGAATTGCGCGGATTCTATGCGGGACGCGGCATCAATCTGGTGCGGGTGGCGGGCAAATGGGCGTTTCGCACCGCCGAAGATCTGGGCTGGCTCCTAGAGCGACACGCTGTCGAGGAACGGCGCCTCTCGAAGGCCGCGCTCGAGACGTTGGCGATCGTGGCCTATCACCAGCCTGTAACGCGCGCCGAGATCGAGGAAATTCGCGGCGTCGAAACGTCCAAGGGAACGCTCGATATTCTTTTGGAAACGGGCTGGATTCGTCCACGCGGCCGCCGCCGGGCCCCCGGCAAACCGCTGACCTACGGTACCACGGATGCGTTCCTCGAACACTTCTCGCTCGACACCATCACAAACCTTCCCGGTCTCGCCGAGCTGAAAGGCGCAGGCCTTCTCGACGCCAACCTGCCGCCCGGCTTCACCGTACCCTCACCCAACGACGTGGCGAAGCTCATGCCCGACGAGCTGCCGTTGGAAGACGAGCCCGATGCCCAAGAGGAACTCGACCTCGACGGCGGCGATGCTGAAATGAGCCTCCAGCCCGAAGGCGAAGACGCCGCCAAGTCGGACTGAACGGGCACCCATCCTCGAGCTCAGAGCCCGGTGTCCGGTATGGCCGACAGCATCGATATCGCTGGATTGATTAGGCGTGGCGACGCGATCGCTTGGACCGGCGCTTCGGCCGAGCCCACACGCCTGTTGGAGATGCTGAACAGCGCCCTCGACACCGTGTCGGCGGTCGAATTCGTCACGAACCTCAGCTTGGCGGAAACACTAGAGGCGAAGAGGGTCGCGGCGCGCGGCATTCGCGTCCGCGCACTCGGGGGGGCCGGCACGAACCGGCGATTTGCCGATGTCGGCGTCCTCGACGTCATGCCGGCGCACTACTCGATGCTCCCCGACATGGTGGTCGACGGCTTCCTGAAGATCGATGTCGTTCTGGCGCAGGTTGCTGCTGACGGCCGGGGTTTTCGCCAATCGCCAACCGTCGACTACGTGACCGACGCCATTCCCCGCGCGCGCACCGTCATTGCCCAAGTCAACGATCAAGCCCCCGTCATCGAGGGCGACACGGCCATTGCGGCGTCTGATGTCGACCATGTCATCACCGTTTCGCATCCGTTGGTCGAGGTGCGCGCGCCGGCGATCAACGACGTGGCGCACACGATCGGCAAAAACGTGGCTCGCCTCGTCGCCGATGGAGATACGCTGCAGGTGGGCCTGGGTGCGATTCCCGATGCCGTGCTGAAATCCTTGAGTGGACGGCGCGACCTCGGGCTGCACAGCGGCACCTTGGGCGATTGCGCAGCTGACCTCGTCGAGGCTGGTGTGGTCACGAACACCCGCAAGCCAATCGATACGGGGCTCACCGTCACGGCAGGCCTGCTGGGCACGAAACGACTCTATGACTGGGGACATCGCAATCCGCGCCTGCGGCTGCGCTCGCCGCGCTACACACACGACACCGTGGTGCACGCCCAGATCCCCAACCTCGTCGGCATCAACGCGGCCCTCGAGATTGATTTAACCGGGCAGATCAACGCCGAGGTGGGCGGACATCGCCACTTGGGTATGGTCGGTGGCCAAGCCGATTTCATGCGCGGTTGCCTGCGGTCTCGCGGTGGTCGCAGCATTCTGGCGCTGGAGGCCACGGCGCGCGGCGGCACGCTTTCGCGGATCGTGCCGAAGTTGTCGGGGGGAGTCGTCACCACC
>JANOKV010000032.1:0-16831 GCA_031419415.1 Hyphomicrobiales bacterium
ACGCGCGGAATTTCACGCAGCGCGCGTTCGTGGTTGGCCGGTGTCGCGCGTTTCAAATCCCAATCGACGCCGCCAGGATAGGCGCCGACGACGGATAAATCGGCACTGCTGGATCTGCGACAATGCCCGACGCCGGCCGGGATCATCACCGCGTCCCCCGCTTCGACGTGCACGATCGGTCCGCTCGGGCCGCCGAATTGCACGTCCGCGTAGCCGCGCGCCAGACCCAGCACCTCGTGGGCCGTGGCGTGGTAGTGGTGGAAGTCGTAGATGCCGTCGACCCAGGCGTTGCTCCAGGCATTGCTAGCGAAATGCGCTTCGATTGCGGCCTCCATGCCAGCCAACCCATGCGTATCGAAAGCGCGACGATAAACAATCAACGGCACGTGCGCATTGTTCGGCACGAGCCCGTCGTCGGCCAACCAGTGGTGCTCGATGGCCAACGATGGTGACATCATCCAGCCTTCGCCGATGAGGGGATCGGGAATGTCGCCTGCGGATCGAGAAACCGATCGAGCACATTGCCGAGCAGGCGCGCGCAGTCGTTGTCGAACCCGTTCGTGGGCAGCGATCCGCAGAACGTGATCGATCCTGTCGAGAAAACAGCGCCATTGCCGGGTGTCTCGAAAAACGTCATATCGGCGCGGATCAATGTGGCTGGTCTCTCGCCGGGCCAAGTCGTCAGATGCGTCAGGTATTCCTCCGGCACGAGCACCCACGGCGCGGCCGGGTCATGCCCCTCTGAAGCCGCCAGAACGACCGCATGCGAGGGCGTGCCGAGGCGATGATCGGTGCGGTCGAGTTCGAAGCCCGCCGCACCGTGCCCCGACAAACCATGGTCGCCGACTTTTTCGCCGTCGATGCCTGCCAGAATCCATGCAGCTCGCGATGCGCGCGCGTCAGGGCGCACCCGATAATAGGAACCGACGAAATTGCCCTGGGCCGTAAAGCCAACGCCGGCGAGGCGCTGCGGGGGTCGACCGTTCCGCCGCCAGAGCCCGCCGTATTCTCCGTCGAAGGCGTTGTAGTATTCCCCAGCTTCTGCGGCCCAGGCGCGAATGCCGCCCTCGCCACGCCTGATCTCGATCGCCGCCGGCGCCGTCTTGTGCCGCGCCACCTTCCAATAGAAGCCATTGCCGCCAAGATACATCAGGCGGCCGCCGCCATCGCGATAGGCCTCGAGCGCGTCGAGCATCGGGCCCGTATGATACTCGGGATGCGAGCCTGTCATGACGACACGATATCCCCGCAGGAGGTCCAGGCCCTCGTGGTCCAGTTCCTCGTCGGTGATCACGTCGTAGGGTGTCTCCTTGGCTTCGAGCCACGCGATCAGATGCGTGTCGGCGGGGAAATGCCGCAGGCCCGAACCGCGAATGCTTTCGTCGGGATAGGTGACGTAGCCGCTGCGCATCGTCAGCATGGGGCGCAGCCACGACGCATGGCAGATGCCGCTTCCATCGGTATGGAAATTGTACGTGGAATAGCCGTACTCGGGATGATCGATTGGATTTTCTGGATAGCCGCCCCACGCCTTCGCCTGCGCGCGCCAGCCCCCGATCCAGGTCGCGTTCTTGGCCTCGGGTCGCGCGTGGTTGTGATAGACGGTGTAGGTGTAGGTCGACATCAGCACGCACACATCGGCGGTTCGCTTGCCCTTGGGCGGTGGGACGAAGAACGGCACGTTCTCCTGCGCATCGCCGCCCTCGAGCCGCAACGCATAAACGCCCGATCGCGTTCCCGGCGGCACGGTCCAGGTGAAGTCCGTCGACCACCCGCAATCGGACAGATCGTCGTCGTGGAAATGAATGGCGCCATATTCTGCCGGCGCATGACGAAAGCACATTTCGCGGCCGGTCCAGGCCGCTCCGGTCATCGCCCGGGCCGGCAGATTGACGAGCTGGGCATCGAGCATGTTGGGGCCCACATCGACGACCCGTGTGGTGTCGATATCGCGCGCGAAATCCCACCGCGCGACCCGGTCGGGTGAGCCGACGGGAGCCGCCGTCGCATCCTCGGCCGACAGCGCTCGCGTCCAGATGGTCGGGGCTTCGATCTTGCCGTTGAAATGTCCGCCCACCGGTTTGCCGCCGAGCGCACCGATCAACCACGGCATGCCTTTGACGGGAAGTTGCACGGGTCCAGCGGGTACGGTCTGCGTGACGCTGACGACAGGGCCCTGTGGTTTGTCGAGCAGAAGTGGAATTTGGCTGACGCTCAGCGTGCGGGCGCCGGCATCCCAACATGCCGAGAGGCGATACCAGCGCCGCTTTTCCAAGGGCACGCGGGTTTTGATCCGCGTTGCGCCGAGCATGGCCTCGGCGCTGCCGTCCTCGTTGATCGCAAGCGCAAAGCCCGTGCGTGTCGTCGGGTCGAATGCTGACAGGATTCCTTGCCGTCGGCCCAGCATCGGCGAGGTCGGCCAGATCGTGGCGACGAACGTTAGTCCCGTGCCCGAGGACAAATCCAACCCACTTTCGATGCGTGCGTAGGACCCCTGGTGGACGGGCTGGCTGCGCGACCGGTAAGCGCCTTCGATGTCGGCGGCAACGGGCTCTTCTTGGAGTCCAGGCCCGGCAGGATTGGCGTCGGCGCAGATGATCCGCACGAGCCGCGCCCGATAGGGTTCCGCGAGCTGGCTCGACACCTTGAAGGAGATCGTCTCGCCCGGACGAACGGACAGGCGGTCGGCATAGGCGGCGATCGTGAGCATTCGTGGCAACCTCTCGCATGATCCCGGGCCGTCCAAGCCCCTGGAGCGAAGTCCGAACGAGTTCGGCCGGCCCGTCAAGAGGGGATTGAACATCGGTCCATGTGAAACGTGGGCTCGTAACGGGCCGTACGGAAATGACGACCCGCCCCCTCACGGGTTGCGGCCGGGCGGACCTGCCGCTACCGTTCGGCTTTCCTCCAGCTCGACGGAGCCCGCATGAGCCGCACTGCCGCGATCGATCGAGCGCTTGCCTGGTATGACGATCAACGGTCAGGCTACTTTCCCACTCTGGCGGAATTGATCGCCGTGCCCACGGAAAGCCAGAACCCGGCGCGGCTGCCGGAATTGCGCGCCTATCTCACCGGCCCCATCGAGAGCCGCCTGACCAAACTCGGCTACGTCTGCCGCATCTACGACAACCCGCTCCCTGGCTGCGGTCCCGTGCTGTTGGCGACGCGTATCGAGGATGCATCGCTGCCCACTTTCATCTGCTATGGCCACGGCGACGTGGTTCTCGGCATGGAGGGCCGCTGGAACGAGGACCGCGATCCGTGGGTCTTGTCGTTCGATGGCGATCGCGTTTATGGGCGCGGCGTGGCCGACAACAAGGGCCAGCACCTCATCCATATGGCGGCGATCGAGCACATCCTGGCCACGCGCGGCAGCCTCGGTTTCAACCACAAGTTCCTGATCGAAACGGGCGAAGAGAACGGCTCCAAAGGCTTGAAGGAAATCGTCGAAGCCAACAAAGCCGATTTCGCCGCCGATGGATTTTTTGCCTCGGATGGCCCGCGCACCGAACTGTCGAAGCCAAACATTACCCTGGGCAATCGCGGTTGCTGCAATTTCACGCTGTCGGTGGATTTGCGCGAGGGCGGTCATCACTCCGGCAACTGGGGTGGGCTCCTGGCCAATCCGGGCATTATTCTGGCCCATGCCATCGCCTCGATCGTCGACGACAAGGGCCGCATCCTCGTCGAGGGGTGGCGGCCCACCATCCCGGCGCACGTGCGCGAGGCGCTCGTCGGCGCCGATATCGAGGCTGGTCCAATGGCGCCGCGCGTCGACGATGCGTGGGGCGAGCCTGGCCTGTCGCGCACCGAGAAAATCTCTGCCTTCAACTCGTTCGAGGTGCTGGCCTTCGAGACCGGCAATCCCGACAAACCCGTCAATGCCGTGCCGCCGAAAGCCCGCGCTGTCTGCCAACTGCGTTACGTCGACGGCACCGACGAGCACCACATCGTCGACAACGTGAGAAAGCACCTTGTCGCGCACGGTTTCACGCGCGTCCACGTCGACCCGCCGCCGGCCAGCAACAACGGTCGATCTCTTTCGAGCCGCACGGATCCGCGCCACCCCTTCGCTCAGTGGATGAAGGGCGCAGTCGAGCGCAACTCCAATCACCCATGCGGCGTGCTGCCCAACAGCGGCGGCTCCAATATGACCTACATTATGCAATACCTCGTCGGCATGCCGTGCGTGTGGCTGCCGCTGTCTTATGCGGGCTGCTCGCAGCATGCGCCTAACGAGCACATTCTGCGCCCCCTGATGCGCGAGGGGTTGCGGCACGTCACTGGCATCTACTGGGATCTCGGCGACAAAGAGACAGGCTATCGACCATGAGCAAAACGGCCACTGAACCCTGCGATCTGTCGGCCGTCGAGGCGCGACGCCTGATCGGCGCCAAATTGCTCTCGCCCGTCGAACTTCTGGAGAGCTGCATTGCGCGTATCGAGGCGACCAACCCCACCGTCAATGCCGTCGTCGCCATGGACGAACCGCTGGCTCGTCGGCGCGCGAAGGAGCAAGCCGACGACGTGGCCAATGGGCGGCCGCTCGGCGTGCTGCACGGGCTACCGGTCGGCGTCAAAGATCTCGAACCCGTCAAAGGCATGCGCTCCACCTGGGGTTCGCTGATCTTCAAGGATCACATTCCCGACGCCGATGCGCCGATGGTCGCCAGTGTGCGGAATGCGGGCGGCAATATTTTCTGCAAGACCAACACGCCCGAGTTCGGCGCAGGCGCCAATACCCGCAATCGCGTTTACGGCGCGACGGGCAATCCGTTCGATCCCGATCTCACGCCAGCAGGTTCATCGGGCGGCTCGGCGGTGTCGTTGGCGCTCGGACAGATGCCGCTCGCCACGGGATCGGACTACGGCGGTTCGCTGCGCACGCCTTCGGCCTTTTGCGGGGTCGTGGGGTTTCGGCCCTCCGTCGGTATCGTCCCGGCTCCCGATCGGTCTGCCGGCCTCATCCCCTGGGGCGTGGTCGGCCCCATGGGGCGCACCGTCGCCGATGCCTATCTGCTGCTACGCGCCCAAGTCGGCGAAGATCTGGCTGACCCTTTCTCCGTCCGCCGTCTCGAATTGCCGGAGGCGCTCACGCCTGCCGATCTGTCGAGCGTGCGCGCGGCGTTCTCGCCCGACATGGGGCAGGCACCCGTCGCCAAAGCGATCGCCAAGGTGTTTGCCAAACGCGCCGCGCGGCTGGGCAAGGTCATCGGTCACGTCGAGGACACGCACCCTGATTTCTCTGGCGTGCACGAGGTGTTCGAGGTCCATCGCGGGATCGCCTTCGTCAACGGACATCAGGAAAAGCTCGCCAAGCATCGCGATCTGCTCGACCGCAACGTCATCGACAATACCGAGCGCGGCCTTAAACTCACCATGGCCGAGGTCGGCCGGGGATATGCGGAACAGCACAAGCTGATGAAGCGGGTGCTCGCGTTCTTCGAGCGCTTCGATGTGCTCATCACGCCCGCGGCGGCCGTGTCGCCGTTCCCGCACGCGCAGCTCTTCATCGAGGAAATCGACGGCGTAAAAATGCCGACGTACATGCGTTGGTTGGCTCTGTCCTATATGCCGACGATGGCGCTGTGCTGTGCGGCCGCCATACCCTGCGGCCTGGATTCCGCAGGCATGCCGTTTGGTCTCCAGATCGTCGGCCGGCGTGGCTCCGATGTGAAGGTGTTGCGCGTCGCTGCTGCCCTCGAGGAAGCGCTCGCCAGCGATCCCGAAACGGCGCGCCCCATTCCCGACTGGACGAAGCTCACCAAAAAAACCACGAAACCGAAGCGGTCCAAATGAGCGGCCGACATCTATCCGACATGGGCCGTCTTCTCCAGGCGGCCCACTTCTCTGCCGACAAACACCGCGACCAGCGGCGCAAAGGCATTCGCAACACGCCCTATATCAATCATCCCCTCGAGGTCGCCGAACGCCTGAACCGGATCGGTGGCATCGAGGATGCGACGATCTTGATCGCCGCCATTCTGCACGACACCATCGAAGATACCGAGACCACGCAGGCCGAACTGGTCACCCTGTTCGGCCACCAGATCGCGACCATCGTCGCGGAGCTGTCGGAGAACAAGGCGCTGCACTGGACCGAGCGCAAGCGCATCGAGATCGACGATGCAGCCCATCTGTCGCTGGCCGGAAAGCTGATCAAGCTCTCCGACAAGACGAGCAACGTCGACGACACCGTCACCAACCCGCCCGCTGACTGGACGCTCGCCCGCCGTCGCGACTATCTGATTTTCGCCGAGAAAGTCGCTGACAACTGTCGCGGCCAAAATCCCGCGTTGGACGCGGAGTTCGATCGCGTGTTGTCACAAGCGCGCCTCAAAATGAAGTAGCAAACCAGATGCCCACCCACATCGACAATCGCCAACCGCGATCCTGCTTCGCCAAACTTTCCGGTGTCGAAGTGCATTGGGTCGAATGGGGCGCGCCCACGGGCAAACCCGTCGTGATGTGGCATGGGCTCGCGCGTACGGCCCGCGACTTCGACGAGATCGCGGCGGCTTTGTCGGATCGCTTCCGCGTGATCTGTCCCGACACGGTGGGCCGTGGGCTGTCGCAGTGGAGCGCGAACCCGGACGCCGACTATTGCCTCGCCGCCTACGCCACGTTGGCCCGCGACCTCGCCGACGCCTTGGGGCTCGCCACGTTCGATTGGGTCGGTACATCAATGGGTGGCGCGCTCGGCATTCGGGCTGCTGCTACCACGCTGAAGGGGCGCCTCGACCGCATCGTCATCAACGACATCGGACCGACCTTTCCGTTAGCGCCGTTCGAGCGGATCAAGACCTATATCGGCAATCCCCCGGAGTTCGACACGGTCGGGGACCTCGAGGCGTATTTCCAGACGATTTACAAACCGTTCGGCCATCATTCGCCGGCGCAATGGCGTCATTTGGCCGAGACCTCGATGCGCCGCCTTCCGTCCGGGAAAATCACGACGCACTACGACCCGAAGATCGTGCGCCAGATGTTCGTGCATCCCGGTGACTACGAGCAGTGGCCGCATTGGGACGCGATGCGCCAGCCCACCCTCGTGCTGCGCGGCGTGGCCTCCGATCTTCTTCTCGCCGACGTGGCGCGCGAGATGACCGTGCGCGGCCCCAACGCGCGGATCGTTGAGATCGAAGGTTGCGGCCACGCACCCGCCCTCAACACGGCCCATCAAATCGGGCTCGTGCGCGCATTTTTGGACGGGTGAGGCCGCCTCTCACAGCAACAGCGCCTTCGTCCCGATATCCCGGAATGTCGTTTTTATGCGGCGCACGGTGCCGGTCTTGGAACGCAGCACGACGGTTTCGGTTTCGGCGAAATCACCGCGAAAACGCACGCCTTCGAGCAGTGACCCGCTGGTCACGCCCGTCGCCGAGAAGATGACGTCCCCCGACGACATTTCGAGCAGGCTGAACTTCTTCTTGATGTCCGTGATGCCCATGGTCGCGGCGCGCTTGGTCTCTTCCGCATTGGACGGCTTGAGGCGCCCTTGCATCTGGCCACCGATGCAACGCAGGGCGGCCGCCGCCAGCACGCCTTCGGGCGCGCCACCTGAGCCCAAGTAAACGTCGATCCCCGTCTGGCCGGGATCGGTCGTCCAGATGACGCCAGCGATATCGCCGTCCGGGATCAGCCGAATGGCGCCGCCGGCTTTGCGCACCGCTTCGATGATGTCGGCATGGCGGGGGCGATCGAGAATGCAGGCGGTGATCTCGGCGATGGGTACGCCTTTGGCTTTGGCCAGCGCGGCCAGCACCTCCGGCACCGGCATATCGAGGTCGATGACGCCTTCTGGATAGCCGGGCCCGATGGCGATCTTGTCCATATACATGTCGGGCGCGTTGAGCAGGCCGCCCTCCTCCGAAATTGCGATGACGGCCAGCGCGTTGGGCATATCCTTGGCGCAAATCGTCGTGCCTTCGAGCGGGTCGACGGCGATATCGACGCGCGGGCCGTCGCCGGTGCCCACCTCTTCGCCGATGTAGAGCATCGGCGCTTCGTCCATCTCGCCTTCGCCGATCACGACCTTGCCGCGAATGTGGATGCGGCCGAGCTCCTTGCGCATGGCGTCGACGGCGGCTTTGTCGGCAGCTTTATTCTGTCCCTTGCCGCGCCAACGCGCAGCGGCAATGGCTGCAACCTCGGTAACGCGCGCCACCTCGAGAACCAAAATGCGATCGAGGCCGTTCGACGGTTTATCGCTTGCCATGCCCGTGCTCCGTTAGTCGTCGTCGCGGATGTGGGATCACCGGTCCGGAAGTCAAACGTCCGTCTACATCTTTTCGATCCGGATCATCTGCGGTTTTTCGGCGACCCGACCATCGGTCTCGATGGCGTCGAGAGCCTTGCGGATCGCTTCTTCCGTCGTCTCGTGCGTGATCAGGATCACGGGCGTTGGGATGCCAGGCTGCGGTTGGGCGTCGATGCCCGGCAAGGCCTTTCGGGGACGGCGCTGCACGACGCTTTCCAGCGAGACGTTCTGGTCGGCCATGGCCTTGGCGATCGCGGCCATCACGCCGGGACGATCCTCGACCGAGAGGCGCACATAGTAAGCGCCCTGATGCTGGCCCAGCTTGGCGCGCGTGTATGTTTCCAGTCGGGCCGCCGGCACCGAAAACGGCGGAAGAACAAGGCCCCGGGCGATGTCGACGATGTCGCTCGCCACGGACGAGGCGGTGGCTTTGCTGCCGGCGCCAGGGCCGACCAGCAGCAGGTTGCCGACATAGTCGCCATCGATTGCGACGGCATTGGTGACGTTGGACACTTGGGCGATGGCGGAATGCTTCGCGACCAGCGCTGGATGCACGCGTTGCTCGATGCCGCTGTCGGTTTGCATGGCGACGCCGAGCAGCTTGATGCGATAGCCCAGATCGTCGGCGGCTTCGATGTCGGCCTGGGTGACGGCCTCGATGCCTTCCACGTCGATCTGATCGAGCGCCACCTGCGTGCCGAACGCCAGGCTCGTCAACAGCGTCAACTTGTGGGCGGTGTCGAAGCCGCCGATATCGAAGGTCGGGTCGGCTTCCGCGTAGCCCAAGGCCTGCGCTTCCTTCAGCACGTCGGCGAAGGTGCGGCCTTCCTCCTGCATCTTGGTTAGGATGTAATTGCAGGTGCCGTTCAAAATCCCGTAGACGCGCCGCACTCGGTTGGCGGCCAGCGACTCGCGCAGTGTCTTGATGACAGGGATGCCGCCGGCCACTGCCGCCTCGAAGCTGAGCGCAATGCCCTTGCTCTCGGCGACACGCGCCAACGCCACGCCATGCCGGGCGAGCAGGGCTTTGTTTGCCGTGACGACGTGGCGGCCCGCGTTGAGCGCAGCTTCGACGGCGTGGCGTGCGGGGCCCTCGTCGCCGCCGATCAGTTCGACGAACACGTCGATGGGGGCTTCGCGGGCCAGCGTCACGGGATCGTCGAACCAGGTCGCACGGGACAGATCGACGCCCCGGTTCTTGGATCGATCGCGGGCCGAGACGGCCACGATCTTCAACTCACGGCCCAATGTTGCCGCGAGGCGCGGGCCATGCGTCTCGAACAATCCAAGGAGCCCGGCGCCAACGGTTCCGAGGCCGGCAATGCCGAGCTTGAGAGGTTCTTTCATGCGCGTGGAATCACCGTTTCGCCGTATCGCGGATCGGGATCACGTTATGCATGGTTTCGGGAGCCTGGGCGAGGAACTTTTTTATGGAACGGGCCGCCTGGCGAATGCGGTGCTCGTTCTCGACGAGGGCGATCCGCACGAAGCCGTCGCCGTATTCGCCAAACCCCAGACCAGGGGAAACGGCCACGTCGGCCTTCTCGATCAGCAGCTTGGAGAACTCGACCGAGCCGACCTCGCGGAAAGCCTCCGGAATCGGGGCCCAGGCGAACATCGAAGCCGGCGGCGGGGGAATGTCCCAACCGGCCCGCCCGAAGCTGTCGACGAGCACATCGCGTCGGCGCTTATAGGTCGCCCGAATTTCGTCGACGCAATCCTGCGGTCCGTTGAGGGCGGCGGCGGCGGCGACCTGGATCGGCGTGAAAGCGCCGTAGTCCAGATAGGATTTGATCCGGCCCAGCGCCCCGATCAGCCGCTCGTTGCCGACCGCGAACCCCATGCGCCAGCCGGGCATATTGTAGGTCTTCGACAGTGACGTGAACTCGACCGTCACGTCGATCGCGCCCGGCACCTGCAACACGGATGGCGGCGGCACGCCGTCGAAATAGATCTCGGCGTAGGCGATGTCTGACAGGATGATGAGGCCGAGCTTTTTGGCCAGGTACACGGCATCCCGATAGAAATCGAGATCGGCGGTCAGCGCCGTCGGGTTCGAGGGATAGGACAGGACCATTGCCAGCGGCTTGGGGATCGAGTGGCGCACGGCGTGCTCGACGGCGCGCAGGAAGTCGGCCCCGCTCGAGGCGTTGAGATGGCGGATGGCGGCGCCCGAGATGATGAAGCCGAACTCGTGGATCGGGTAGGTCGGGTTCGGCACCAGGATCACGTCGCCCGGCGCGGTGATCGCCTGCGCCATGTTGGCGAAGCCTTCCTTGGACCCCAACGTGGCGACGATCTGGGTGTCGGGATTGAGCTTCACTCCGAACCGACGGTCGTAATACGCAGCCTGGGCCCGGCGCAGGCCAGGGATGCCCTTGGAGGCCGAATAGCGGTGGGTACGGGGCCGCGCGATCGTCTCGACCATCTTGTCGACAATGTGCTGGGGCGTCGGCATGTCGGGATTGCCCATGCCCAGATCGACGATATCGGCGCCGCGTGCCCGCGCCTCCGCCTTCAGCCGGTTGACTTCGGCGAAAACATAGGGCGGCAAGCGTTTGATGCGATGGAAATCTTCTATCACGGGCGGGCTCGTGGGCTCGATGTTGATCCGCAGTGCAAAAAAGCGGCTCGAAACGGCTGTTTACGCCCCTCCCCGTCCCGCGTCAAAGGCTACCGGGGCGCAGCGGTCTAATTCCCCGGCGTGGCGGCGTCCGCAGCGACGAAACCGGACGATTATTTCGTCTCGATCTTCTTGAGGGCTGCTGCATGCTCGGCGTCTTTTTGGGCCGAAAGCTCCTGCGTGGCGGCTTTCTGTTGCTCGGCCGTGAGAACGGGTCGGGCATCTTTGCCGAGCGTCGGTAGGGCGACGTTCGGGCCTTGGACACAGCCACTCAACGCCACGGCGCACAGGAGGCTGGCCACGGCCAGTCGCAGCGTCGGGCGCACCGCCGGGAGGAACCGAAGTGCTGGCCGGCCGTCCTCACCGAATATCGTTCCCATGGCCTAGGCTCGTTTCTGGTAAATCAACGCTTTGCGATTACTCGATTCGTTTCGAATGAGGAAGTTGACCTCGAGCATCTGTGAGGATACTCGAACCTGAGCCTCCAACACTCGACTTTGCGGATCGGACGCCCAATATGTAATCTGATGATTGTGGGTTTTCCGGGGTCCGCCCTGGAAAGCTCGACGCCACCCATCGAGGGAAACGCAATGCAGAAGCCAAATCCGCCCCCGCCCTCCGCGACCGACTGGGACGCCTACAAAGTCGCCAATCCGGAAGAACTCGTGCGCAATCTGGTGCGCCTGTTCGAGGACGGCGGCAAGGTCGTGTCTGGCCTGATGGAGCGGGCGGACCCGCAAAAAGCCCCGGCGGAAGCGCTGAACGAAATAACCCAGGTTTCCAAGGTTCTGGGGGAAGTCGCGCAGAAATGGATGTCGGACCCGGCTCGCGCCTTCGATATGCAAGCCGAGTTGGTGCGCGGTTACATGACCGTTTGGAGCAACGCCGTCCAGAGCGCCACGGGCCAATCCGCCGAGCCGGTCGCCGTTCCCGAGCCCGGCGATTCCCGCTTCCGCGACCCCGACTGGTCGAGCAACCCCTATTTCAGCGGCTGGAAGCAGGCCTATCTGCTGACCTCCCAGTTCGCGGAGAAAGCGCTGGCCGAAACGTCGGGCCTCGATGAGCGCACCCGCCAACGCGCAGCGTTTTATCTGCGCCAGATTTCGAGCGCCCTGTCGCCCTCCAATCTGCCGATGACCAATCCCGAGGTGCTGCGCGAGACCCTGCAATCGAACGGCGCCAACCTCGTCAAGGGCATTCAGCAACTGCTGGAAGACATGAAAGAGTCCGATGGACAGTTGAAAACCAAGCAGAGCGATTTGTCCGCCTTCGAAGTCGGTCGCAATCTCGCGGTCACGCCCGGCAAGGTCGTGTTCCAGAATGATCTGCTGCAACTCATCCAGTACACCCCGACCACTGAGAAGGTGCACGCGACGCCCTTCCTGATCGTGCCGCCGTGGATCAACAAGTTCTACATTCTCGATCTGACGCCGCCGAAGTCGTTCATCAAGTGGGTGGTCGATCAGGGCTTCACGGTGTTCGTCATTTCGTGGGTCAATCCGGACGAGCGGTTGTCGCACAAGACATTCGAAGCCTATATGAAAGAGGGCATTCTGGAAGCCGCCCAGGCTGTGAAGCGAGAAACCGGCGTCGAGCAGTCGAATGTGCTGGGCTATTGTGTCGGCGGCACGCTGCTGGCCACCACACTCGCTTACAATGCTGGGAAGAAGCGCAGCCCCTTCGCGTCCGCGACGTTTCTGGCCGCCCAGGTCGACTTCCAAAAAGCCGGCGATCTGCTGCTCTTCATCGACGAAAAACAACTCGATGACGTCGCCAAGATCATGGCCGAGCGCGGCTATCTCGAAGGCTCGCGCATGGCGACGGTCTTCAACATGCTGCGACCGCGCGATCTCATCTGGCCCTATATCGTCAACAACTACCTGCTCGGCCGGCAGCCGATGCCGTTCGACCTGTTGTTCTGGAATCAGGATTCGACACGGATGCCCGCCGCCAACCACAATTTCTACCTGCGCGAGTTCTATCACGAGAACAAACTGTCGAATGGCCTGATGACGCTCGATGGCGTCAAGCTCGACATGAAGAAGGTCAAGCTGCCGGTCTACGAGTTGGCGACGCGGGAGGATCACATCGCGCCAGCGGACTCGGTTTATAACGGCGCGCGGTTGTTCGGTGGGCCAGTCGAATACGTGCTTGCGGGCTCGGGCCATATTGCCGGCGTGGTCAACCCGCCACCGGCCGATGGCAAGCGGCACAAGTACCAGTTCTGGACCAACGCCGACCGCGTCGAGACGCTCGCCGAATGGTTGGAAGGTGCGACGGAGACCCCGGGATCGTGGTGGCCGCACTGGTCTGCGTGGCTCGCGTCCCACTCGGGCGACAAAGTCGATGCGCGCCAACCGGGCGCCAAGTTGGGCGTCATCGAAGACGCCCCCGGCAGCTACGTGCGCACCAAAGCGTAGCCGTCGCGGCGCCTCATGTCGGCGTGTGCTTGGCCAGAAAGGCGACGACGCGGCGGCGCTGCTCGTCGATATATTCCGGGCCCTTCCAGTCTTGCAGCACCTCGACATTGGGCAGCAGGGCGGCCAGCTCCGCTCCGGTCACGGCCGGGTGGGGCTTGTCGTTGCCGGGCAGAACGATGCACGGGGTTTGGCACTGCCGCACGAAGTCTCGATCCACATTGAAGACGAAGTTGCCGCCCCACATGGTGCGCCCGAACGCCTGCACGGCCGCCGCATCGAGATCGGAGCGCGCCGCGTGCTGCTCCTTGGCCCATTCGGTGAAACTCTCGGGGAAGTACTCCGGATGCGCCGGATGCAGGCCGATCGGGTTCTGCAGCACGGCCGAGGTGACGCGATCGGGCGCGCGTTTGGCGAGCTCGAGGCAGTAGCTCGAACCGATGCAGCCACCCAACGTATGAAACGTGTCGTGCCCGAGATGATCCATGAGCGCCAACTGATCGGCCGCATAGGTATGCCAGCCGTGATCGGCCGCGATGGGGCCGCGTGAATTGCCTGCGTTGCGCTGATCCATGGCGATGACGCGATAGGTCTTGGCCAGGACTTGCGTCCAATCATTCCACGGACGGGGCGAACCCCCAACCGGCGCACGCCACATCTCCATCCGCGAGCGCATCCCGCCCGGCGCAAACAGCAGCACCGGGTAACCGCTGCCGTAGGTCTCGTAGGCGATCGATGCGCCGTCGTGTTTCAGAATTGGCATGGCCTGCTCCAGATTGATCCCGAGGGCATTGTTGCCTCAGCCCCGCAGGGACGGCCACAACCAAATCGCCCCGCCCGAGCTGCTGATTGACAAGTGCGCGGGCCGGGTCGATCTTCGCTGCGGGATTCACGACGCCACACACCTGAACACATACTGTCGAAGGGGACCGTCCCATGGCCACCAATCGTCGGATCGCGGTCAAACCCATCGCTGGCGCGCTCGGCGCCGAGATCAGCGGGGTCGATCTGCGGGATGTCGACGACGCCACTTTCGACGACATCCACGAGGCGTGGCTCGAGCATCAGGTCGTTTTCTTTCGGGACCAGGATATCACGCCTGAGCAGCAGATCGCGTTCTCCAAGCGCTTCGGCGAGATCCACCATCATCCCTTCATCAAGGGAATGGAGGACTACCCCGACATCCTCGAGATCATCAAAGAAGAGAGCGACACCCGCGCCTTCGGTTCGACCTGGCACACGGATCAGATGTTCAATCCCAAGCCGGCCAAGGCCACCATTCTCTACGCCAAGGAAACACCCGATGCGGGCGGCGATACCATGTTCGTCAACATGTATCAGGCCTACGACACGCTGTCCGAGCCCATGAAGGCGATGATATCGGGCGTCAAAACATGGAATGTCGGCAGCCGCAAGAAGCTGTCGGAAACCGACAAGATGGGCAGCTCCACCGAAGGCCGCTACAAGGGCAACGAGAAGATGGCCGCCAAAGTGCGTGACCCTGGCGACCTCATCACCGAGGCCGCGCATCCGCTGGTGCGCACGCATCCCGAGACTAAAAAAAAGGCGCTCTATCTCGGCAACCACGCGATCGGCCTGCACGGCTTCAACGACAAAGAGGCCCGGCCCGTCATCGATTATCTCATGCAGCATGCCGTGCAGCCCGAGATGACCTGCCGCTTTCGGTGGGAAGTCGGCTCCATGGCCATCTGGGACAACCGCTGCACCATGCATCGCGCGCTCAACGACTATCCCGGCAAGCGCCGCCGCATGCACCGCATCACCATCGCGGGCGACGCGCCGTTTTGAACGCGCCGAACACCTCACCTGGACCGACGCCCCGCTTTTCACATGCGCCGCCCGAGATAATGAATGCCCTGATAGGGCGTGGCTCGCTTGCCGAGCCACCCCTAGGTTGATCGCGCGCCTACCGCGTTTTCGGCAGCTCGAAACCTGCGCCTTCCTCGATGATCCGCACGAGTTCCGTGATGTCTTTGTCCTTCATACCGGCGAACATCGCGTGCTTGTACATGTTGGCTGCGGCCTGACACACCCACATCGGGATGCCGAGGCGGTCCGCTTGCTCGATGGCCAGCGCCACGTCTTTGGCGAGGATGTGCATCGGGGCGCCGAAGGCGAACGATCGGTCGAGGACGGAAATGGGAAATTTGCTGACCGTGGCGCTGTTGCGTCCGCTGCCGCGATTGATCGCCTCAGTCATCACCTCTGGATCGAGGCCACCCTTGGCGCCCATCACATAGGCTTCGCACGTGGCCGCCAACGCCACGGCCGACAGGATGTTGTTGGTGAGTTTGAGCACTTGCGCCAAGCCAGCCTTGTTGCCAGCAACCGTGACCGGGCCCCACTTCGACACCATCGGGCGCACCTGCTCGACGAGGGCTGGATCACCCGAGATCATCACGGACAGTGTTCCCGCACGGGCGCCGGGTGGGCCGCCGCTGATCGGGCAATCGACGAGCTTGATGCCTTTCTCGGCAAGCGCCTTTTCCATCTCTTCCACGAACGGTACGCCGACGGTGCAGGTGTTGATGACGAGCTTGACGGCCCGGCCATGCACCACGCCTTCGGTTCCCAGAACGACGGCGCGCAACGTATCGAGCGTCGGCAGCGACACCATCACCATCTCGCATCGGTCGGCAACTTCGCGCGGGCTCGCGGCAGTTCGCGCTTGCCGCTTGGTCAATGGCTCCATGGCGGCGGGTCGGATGTCATGCACGACGAGCTCGAGCCCTCCATCGAGCAACTGTTCCGCCATGGGTAACCCCATGTTACCGACGCCGACGAATCCGATGGCCATTGCCGTCTCCTGTCCCTGAGTGATCCAATGTCGCGTGCAGGCTAGCTTGCGTTGCGCACCAGGAGCAAGGCGCGCGTGAATGACAAATCAAAAGGCGCAGGAAACATGGGTTTCCCGCGCCTTCATTCACGTGTTCGATCTGTCGTGTCAGCTCACTTGTCGAGCCACATGGTGTCCATGCGCACGACGTCGTAGATGCCGAAGTAGTCTTTGGGGTTGTGGCCCTTCACGTAATTATACCAGCCGTCGTTGATCTTCTCCCAAGACATGGGGAGCAGCGGCGGGTTCTGTTCCATGATGGCTTCAGCTTGACGGATGTACTCGAGCCGCTTCTTGGCATCGACTTCGGTGTCGATCTTGGGCAGAAGGTCGTTGAACGCGGGCACGTCCCAATTCGAGTAGTTCTGTGGGCCGCCCTTGCCGTACCAGGCATTGAAGTAGTCGGACGGATCGAGCGTCGTCGAGACGATCGCGCCAACCGCGAGATCGTAGTTGCCCGACTTGGTGTCATCGAACCACACCGATTCCACGACCGTGCGCAGCGTGCACTCGACGTTGAGCGCCTCTTTCAGCATGGCCTGAATCGCCTGCGCCCACAGCTTGAAGGTCGCCACCTCGCGCACGAGGTAATCCAGACCCTTGATGCCGTTGGCATAGCCTGCGGCCGCCATCAACGCTTTGGCTTCCTTGATCGCCGCTGTCGGGTCTTCCTG